>JALTVH010000109.1 GCA_027049085.1 Aquificaceae bacterium
CTCTCCCTCTACCTGCCAAAGAAGGAGGAGCTCTCAGCCTTCGGTGAGGGTAACACTTGGTACGAGATAGCGGTGAGGAAGGGTATGGTGGAGGGCTCCTTCATAAAGGTGGGGAACCAGTGGAAGGAAAAGCTTCTTATGTTCGCCGAGGGCTCGGTTTTCCCTGCTGCTGGAGAGGAGCCCTACGGAAGGTGCGAGGTGGTCAAGCAGGAGCCCTTTGAGGTGCTCCACTACGGGTACGCCTTCCCCGTGGACTTCAGGAGGGATGGGGATGCCTGAGCTTGTGGTGCATTCGCCGGTGCACATAGGCTCTGGGGAGAAGCTCACCCCCTACGACTTCGTTTTCGGAGAGGGCAAGCTCACGGTGGTGAACGTCAGCTCCTTCCTTTCTGAGAGCAGGGAGCGAGCCGAGGACTTCTACACGCATGCGTCAAGGCGTGGATTTTCCCTTAAGGACTTCCTGACAGGCGAGGAGGTCTCAGCCCACAGGAGGTACGCCCTGCGCTGCTTTAAAGAGCCTAAGGATGTGAGCTCAGCGATAAAAACCGCCCACGGCGGGGCTTATATCCCAGGGAGCAGTATAAAGGGTGCGCTCAGGACAGCGCTTGCGTGCTACTTCCTTTCCAGGGGTGATGATGAGGTCTGGGAGATAATTAAGAATGGGAAAGATAACACGGATATAAGGGGGATAAGAAGGGCAAGAGGTAGAAGAGACGAGAAAATGGCCGGCGAAGTTGTTGAGAAGGCGCTGTTCAGATGCGGGTACAAGAGGAAGGAAGGAGACAGGTTCACCAGCTACGGTGATGCCAAGTATGACATCCTGAAGCTTATTGCGGTGAGAGACACGCCGCCAGTGCCGCCGGAGGATTGCCTTGAAGTTAGCATGATAAAGGTGTACTCCTTTAACGGTGCAAGGGTGAAGGCGAAAGGATTTGAAACCTTTGTGGAGAGCATTCAGCCAGGCAGCACCTTTGAGGTTGAGATGCTGGTTGATACCAAGTTTATAGCGAGGGCTGAGGAGATGAAGAGCGAAACGAGGTGGATTGGGCTGCAGGATAAGCTTGAGAGCTTGTTCGGGATTTCGGGCGGGGAAGGCGAGCAGGTGATTGAGAGAAAGGTCCTCACAGTGATTGAGGAGGCGTGCAGGTTTTTTGCTGATAAGGTGATTGAGAGGGAGCTGAGCATACTACCGGAGGAACTGTATGTGCATTCCACCTGTGGAACTGTTCTCACAGAAGACTTGAAAAACAGAGGGAAAAACTACTGTAGTAAGTGTAAGGAGGGTAATCTCAATGGAAGCAATGTCATCAAACTTGGAGAGAAGGCAAAGGAGTTCTATGAAAGCATAAGGGGGAAGACTATGCTGAGACTGGGCTTCTCTACAGCGTGGTACTCCAGCACCGTAGGGGTGATGCTTGACGATGAGCTGCTTAACCTCCTGAGGAGGAAATTTGGACTGGGCAAGAGGTACTCCAGCATTTTCCCGAAAACCAGGCGCTTTGCCTTTAACGGTGAGGGTGTGTATCCCGCTGGCTGGGTGGAGCTCAGGGGGGTGGGCAGATGAAAACATCGCTGATAGCTCCCATCGGCACCTCCGCTCCGGTTATCACAGAGATGGTGATGCACATCAATGGTCCGGAGGGCCACTATCTCACCGACGTGGTTATCCTGCCCACAATGGACGAGTATGTGAAAGCCAACGCCGTCCTGGCGAAAGAAGCAATAAGGCGGAGGTACCCCAGGATCAGAGTACACACCCACCAGCTTCCTTTCGAGGACATAAAATCCACAGAGGATAATATTGAGTTTATGCGAAGGGCAGCTAAATTAATAAAGGAACAGCGGGCTGTGCACAAATGTGAGAGGGTCTACCTAAGCATCGCAGGCGGACGCAAGGATGTGTGCACCTCTCTTGCGATAGTTGGTCAGCTGATGGGCGTGGATGGAGTGTTTCACGTCATAAATCCTGATGTGGTAAGCTTCAACATCAGCCTGGAAAGAATAAAGGACAGGATTCTTGAGCTGTACAGAGCCCCTCCGGAGCGGAGAGAGGAGGTGTACAGAGCCAATGCGGAGCTTTTTGATAGTGTTATGTTCCCAAGCATGCGAAGCCTGAGGTACGTGCAGATACCCTGCATACCCTACCCGAGGGAGCACCTGGGGAGGGTGGTTGCCATACTGCTGAGCAGTGGAATTCCGGTTGAGAAAACCGGCATAGCGATGGATGAGCTGAGAAGGCTTGAGAGGGCAGGGCTCCTGAAGATTGTAAAGAACAGGGCTGTTCCCACGGAGTTTGGAGAGAGGCTCGGGAAAGTGTGGAGATAGGATGAAGAAGGCTTTAATAATAACCGTTGGAACTGGAATAGGGGATAACATAGAGGCGACAAAGAGCATTGCTCATGCAATATCCACTTCCGTAAGAGCGGCTAATCCAGAGCGGATTGTTTTTGTGGTCAGCGAGGAAAGCCTTGAGAGAACCATACCTGAGGTTAAAGCAGAGCTTGGAGATTCAGATTGTGAATTCGTTCTTCTGAAACGGATTGAGGATTTGAATGATGTTTTTAGCAGGGTTTCCTCAGCTATTGAGAAGCTTAAAAACCAGGGCTACGATGTGGTGGTTGATTTTACCTCGGGCACCAAGGCGATGAGCGCCGGAGCAGCGCTTGCGGCGGTTTCTGAGGCTACACGGGTGAGTTATGTTTCTGGCATTCGTGTGGGTGGAAGGGTCGCGAAGGGCGGAGAGCAGGTGCTAACCTATACGCCGGTAATGGGCATAGCGAGGATGCAGGAGAGGCTCGCAGGGGAACTTTTCAACCTACACCAGTTTGCGGCTTCGCAGAGGATTCTTGAGTCTGTGGAGCAGAGCGTTCCTGACCCGGAGCTGTCCGCAGGGATTAGGGAGCTACGCGCTGTGATTAAAGGCTACCGCCTCTGGGATATGTTCAGGCATGAGCAGGCCTTCGAGATGCTGAGTAAGAGCAAGAGGGTGCCCAGCCAGAACAAGGAGTTCCTGGGCAGGCTCTGCTCTGCAGAGGATAGGGCACCCTTTTTTGTGGCAGATTTGCTGAACAACGCTGAGAGACGCTTTGAGGAGGGTAAATACGACGACGCCCTGGCGAGGCTCTACAGGACAATAGAGCTTATTGCTCAGCACAGACTTAGGAGCTACGGGGTCAACACAAGCGATGTTGACCCGGGCAGAGTTCCGGAGGAAGTCAGGGATAAGTACGAGAGACTCCGAAGTGAGGAAGGTAAGGTAAGGCTGGGGCTGCACAAGGGCTACGAGCTACTATTCGACCTCGGGGATGAGCTTGGTGAAGAGTTTGTTTCAAACCGCAGGCTCCAGGACCTTCTGAAGCGGAGGAACTACTCCATCCTCGCCCACGGTCTCACGCCTGTTGACGGAGAGGCGGTCTCCCAGCTCAGAGACATGACCCTCGAACTGGCTGCAAAAGCGGTGCCCCAGATAGATACCCTGATGGAAAAGGCGAGGTTCCCACGGTTCGAGTACCTTCTTCAACAAAACCTTTATTAGCCTCCAGGTAAGTCTTTATATACTGAGGTGCAAAAATTCGACTCACCGAAGACGCCCCAGAAAACAGGCAAAATACCGGCGAAAAACACCAAAATATGAAAAATCCAACCCTGTTGCAGACATGAATCCATGAAAACAAGGATTGCAACACTTCGGGTTGGGCAGCATAATAGACACGGGCTTTAAGGTTGCAGACATGAATCCATGAAAACAAGGATTGCAACTTGAGTATTTCTGTGTGTCTTTTTAATCTATCTCTTAAACTGTTGCAGACATGAATCCATGAAAACAAGGATTGCAACAATCCCAGCTGTAGGTGAATATCGTCTGGTTACTGGTGGTTGCAGACATGAATCCATGAAAACAAGGATTGCAACTTCATGGCTTGCTTGATGTTGTTCGTCTTGTTTTCTGTTGCAGACATGAATCCATGAAAACAAGGATTGCAACAACACCGGGAAAGCAAAATATCCCAGCGACTCAACGTGTTGCAGACATGAATCCATGAAAACAAGGATTGCAACTTTACCTCAACAAAGCGATTAATCTGTGTTAATAAATGTTGCAGACATGAATCCATGAAAACAAGGATTGCAACATGATTATCCCGGCAGTGAATGTTTGCTGCGAAACAAGTTGCAGACATGAATCCATGAAAACAAGGATTGCAACAGCCTCTCAGCCTGCTCATACTTGTGTTTCTTGCAAAGTTGCAGACATGAATCCATGAAAACAAGGATTGCAACGCGGTGCTCCAACTCAATACGTATAACGCTGAGCTCATCAAGTTGCAGACATGAATCCATGAAAACAAGGATTGCAACTTTTTCCAATGTCCGGCGCGCCGAATATCCCTAATATGTTGCAGATATGAATCCATGAAAACAAGGATTGCAACCCTCAAACTCCTCTTTCAACACTTCCAGAAACTTTTGTTGCAGATATGAATCCATGAAAACAAGGATTGCAACCCTCAAACTCCTCTTTCAACACTTCCAGAAACTTTTGTTGCAGATATGAATCCATGAAAACAAGGATTGCAACCCTTCAGAAAGATAACGCTTACAAGACGCAAATGTAGGTTGCAGATATGAATCCATGAAAACAAGGATTGCAACTTGTAATACCTCTCCTGTCGGGGCAGAAGTTCTAACTCTGCCCCGCGTTGCAGATATGAATCCATGAAAACAAGGATTGCAACCAGTCCGCAAGACACAAGTAGTATTCTCTCTTCTCCTGTGTTGCAGATATGAATCCATGAAAACAAGGATTGCAACGCGGACTTTGATTACCAATATCGCCGGGCTATTACTATGGTTGCAGATATGAATCCATGAAAACAAGGATTGCAACCTCGCAGTCGTCGATGTTGTGCGGGACTCTCGCAAAGTTGCAGATATGAATCCATGAAAACAAGGATTGCAACCTCACACAAGGAGGGCATACTATCTGTCCATTCCAGTGTTGCAGATATGAATCCATGAAAACAAGGATTGCAACATTCTCATACTCTCAAGAAGCCATCCCAGAGCCACCAGTTGCAGACATGAATCCATGAAAACAAGGATTGCAACCGGTTGCATGGTCTAGATGAAAGCTCTGGCTCTAAGTAGGGGGAGCTGGTGGAAAGTGGAAAGAAATCTTTTATATATAGTGTTGCAAACTATAGTAGT
>JALTVH010000110.1 GCA_027049085.1 Aquificaceae bacterium
GGGCACACGTGCGCGACTTCCTCATCCGCGCAGGAACGCTGATCTTTGCAGCATCGGTGGTCATCTGGCTCCTGCTCAACACACCCCCCGGAGTCAAAAATCCGGGAGAGAGCGTTGCAGGTGCGGTTGGCAGAGCCCTCGTGCCTGTCTTTGAGCCGATCGGCATTGATGACTGGCGGGCAACCACCTCTCTCATACCCGCCTTCCTTGCCCGTGAGATAGTGATCAGCTCAATGGGAACGATCTTCACCGCAACGGGCGAATCACCTGAGGTTGAAGAATTTGATTTTAAAGATTCTTTAGTTTCTCAAGTGACCGCCTTCGGCGGTGCTTTAAAGGAGTCAATAACATCACTCCTGACTCTCAAGATAGTCACCATCACAGAGATAGAAGAGGAAGGTGACGATACCTTCCGATCAATGGTCCGCGAAAAGTTCACGCCCGAAGGCGCCCTCTCCTTCATGATATTCATCCTCATATACACCTCCTGCCTCGGGACCTTTGCGGTGATGACCCGTGAGATAGGCAAGAAGCGGGCGATCCTCTTTCTTGCCTACAGCTTTGTCATGGCCTGGACGGTCGCCTTCCTCGTTTACAGAACAACCCTGCTGTTTTAGATTATTTGTATGCCAGTCAGTGAAAAGTTCTGGACCTACGAAGATTATCTGAAGCTTGAGGACGATAAAAGGTACGAGATTGTGGAGGGAGGTCTTTTAATGGCACCCGCACCAATTCCATACCATCAAGTAGTCTCAAGGAACCTTGAGTTTATGATGTGGGATTATGTGAAGAAAAAGAGACTTGGCGTTGTTCTATACGCACCCATTGACGTGGTCCTTGACCCTCATAACGTCTTCCAGCCTGATATAGTGTTTATTTCTGAAAAGAGAAAGGAAATCATCGGAGATAAAGCGATCAACGGTGCACCTGACCTTGTGGTGGAAATAGTTTCGCCCTCAACCCTGGGAAGGGATACGGTCCTCAAGAGGAGCATTTACGAAAAGTCAGGCGTCAGAGAGCTCTGGCTCGTTTATCCCGACATGAAGTGCATAGAGGTTCTAACCCTCGGAGATGAGGGCAGGTACACCCTCCACGACGAGGCGTGCCTTGAAAAAGAAGGCCCCAAGGTTTCCTCAAAAATAATCAAAGGCTTCAGAGCCGACCTGAAGGAAGTCTTTGAAACTTATTAACCAGTCCCTCAAGCTTCTCTGGATTCATTCCGCTCAAAGAGATATCCGCATCGGGATGGCCGTAGAGGTTGCAGAGAGTGATTATCTTGGTGTCGGTATGTTTTTTGAGGAGTCTTATGACAAAGTCTGTCCTGTAGCAGTGAACGCCGATCATGAGCGTCAGGTCATGCTTTCCGTGGAGGATTGATATATGAGGATTGGGCGGATCGATCTCCCTTGCGGGATCAAAGTTCTTGTTCTTTGGTCTGTAATCGGGAAGGATGTGCACGTTCATATTGGGAAAGAGGTCTTTGAGCTTTCTAACAAGCTCTGCCTTCCTCCTTGACTCTTCGTTCCAGCTCCAGAGAACGAGCGGTCCAACAATTATCGTTGGTCTCTGAGCCTCAAGGAGTGAGGATACAGCCTCCTCAAGGGCTTCCTGGTAGCTTACTTTCTGCCCCTTTATAAATCCGATGTTCTTGTCCTGTTCCTTGACAATGGGAAGCCTTGTTCTGTCCTCCTCGGGACCTGAAACAACCTTGGGAATCTTGTAGTACTCAGGGATAAATGCGCCCAGTGCAGGTGCTGGCTCGGGCCTTTCCCTCTTTTCCCTTTCCCTGTGGTCCTCAACCTTCTCCTTAAGGGAAAGGATCTTTTCCGAGTCCTCAACAAAGAGGTCAAGCTCAACCTGAAACTCGCCGTGGTAGGCTTTTTCCTCTTCCTCAACGCCAAGGTCGTAGCAGGTCGTCCCGATTATGTCTATTAGAACGCCGTTTGCGCCCCAATCCTTTGCCTTTCTGAAGATCTCATACCTCTTTTCATAAAACTCGTAACAGCAGTGGCCTATGTAGGTGTAGCCGTTTTCAGCGCACCACTGGAGTGTGTCTCTGAGCATCTCAAAACTCGTTATCGTTATTGGTATCATTCCCCTCTCATAGGCCATCCTGTAGAGGTCTCCCACTGTGCATCCACCGCACTCACCGCAGTCATCGGTGTGCCTGTAGTCACACCAGGCAGGCTTGGCACAGTAGGGCAGGAGCATAACCTTGGCTTTTTTGATGTTTTCCTTGAGGGAACCGCCTATGCTCCCGATTATCTTATTCAGTTCTTTTTTTTTAAACCGAGTTCCTTGGCCTCAGTCTTCCTGAGGGGAAACATTACAGCCTCAACGAAGTCATCGGGAGTGAGGTTCACGCTCTCAAAGGATACACTGCCAAAGAAGTCCCTTATACGCCTCTCAATCTGGTCTATGGGAGTCTGCTTCAGATACGCCTCAAGGTCGTAAATGAGCCTTTTGGGATTTACAAAGAAGTCCCCGTTTATCACCACCTGCTCAAGGATATTCTTCTCTGTGTCAACCTTTGCCGAAACCCTCAGAGTTCCGCCAGGACAGCGGTAGATGCCAAAGAGCATTTCCTGCGTCTCATGTGCCCTCTTGACGTTGTATATCCAGTCCTCGCTCCTGTAATAATCCTTCTTTTCCTCAAGGAGCTTCTTCTCTTCCTCAGTAAGATCATCCCACTCGGTCTCAATGCCGAACTCTTCTTCAAAGGCTCTCACGAATGCCTCAAAGACCTCCTCGTCGCTTGGCACCCGCCCGATCTCTCTTTTCACCCACGTTACCCTGTCTTCCGCAGCCTTAATTCCCTTGGAGGTGAGCTTCTCAACGGGGATCTGCAGGGACTTGAGCATCCTCTCAACGTTGAAGTCAACGAGCACGGTTCCCTGATAGAGGAAGGCGTTTCCCTCAAAGACGCCGCCCGTTCCCGATATCTTCTTGCCCTCAACCTCAATGTCGTTTCTCGGGCGAAACTCAGCTTTTATTCCGAGAGTGTTGAGAGCCTTTGCTGCCGCTCTGCATATCTTTGCGGTGATCTCCTCATAGCTCAGGTTTCCGAGCTCTTCCCTTGTTGCAATAACCTCCCAGCCGTACTGAGTCTCATCAAAGTAAATGGCTCCACCGCCCGTGATCCTCCTTCCCACCTCAATTCCTTCCCTGCTCGTGTATTCTTCCCTCACTTCCTGCTCAACCGCCTGATGGTAACCCACAAGAACACACTCTGGCTTGAACTTAAGAAACCTTATGGTGCTCGGGATCTTTCCCTCGGACCTGAGCTCAAGCATTATCTGGTCAAGGGCGATGTTTTCGTTGTGGGGGCGCTCCCCTGTATAGACAACTCTCCACATCTCCTTCCTCCGAAAAGCAATTATACAAAAGTGTAGAACATATATTTAAATACTGTGGTGACTCAAATCATCAAAGGGCTTCCGATCCTGTCCCTCTTGATCCTTTCCTGCTCTTACTATGGAGAGGTTAAAAATGTAGGGAGGTGCACTGTAAAGGACCTTCCCTACGGGAAGGTGGGGAGGATTGAAGTCACTTGCAACGGCGGCCTGATCAGGATCGTTTACGACAACGACCCTGAGGGAAGGGACGAATTTATAAAATCCGTTGAGGGAAAACAGCTAAAGAGAGTCAAGTACAGAAAGATAGACCCCTACTACATGATGTCAGCGGATGTTGAGATGGACGGCTATGCTGTTGAGGAGGTCTGGGAGGGCGAGGGCATAAGGCTTGAGGCCTTTGAGTTCTTCACGGAAGGCGGAAGAGTCTGCTACGACTGGGAAGAGGGATACCGTCTCCAGATGACCCTCGGAGGTGATAAACTTGTTCTCCTTGATGAGAACTGGGAAGGAACGGAGTGCAGGTGATGATAAGGAAGGCTGTTCTAAGGGATGCCCAGGCGATCCACGACCTGATAAACCTATACGCACGCAAGGAACTCCTCCTTCCCAGGAGCCTTGCCTCAATCTATGAACACATCAGGGACTTCTGGATCTATGAGGAAGAGGGCAAAATAATAGCCTGCTGTGCTCTCCAGGTTCTGTGGGAAGACCTTGCGGAAGTGAGGAGCCTTGCTGTGTTGCCCGAGAGGAGGGGAAAGGGCATAGGGAGGAGGCTGGTGAGTGCCTGCCTTGAGGAGGCCCGCCAGCTCGGAGTTAAAAAAGTTTTTTCCCTTACTTATGAGAGGGAATTTTTTGAGTCCCTTGGCTTCAGGGAAATCAAAAAGGAAACCCTCCCCCAGAAGGTGTGGACCGACTGTGTGAACTGTCCCAAGTTGCCTACCTGTGACGAGATAGCGGTGATCAGGGAAATTGGCGGAAATGGAGAGAGGACTCTTGAAGAGCTTCAGAGACTACATGAAGGAAAAGGCTGAGGCCTACTACACCTCTCCCCACGAAAAGTTCTCAGCCGGCGGTGACTTCTTTACCGCTCCTGAGCTTGACAGAGCCTTTGGCTATGGGATAGCTGACTTCATTGCACCCCTGATTGAGGGTTTTAACCATCCCGTTATCCTTGAGCTCGGGGCAGGCAGAGGTTTGATGGCAAAGGATATCCTTGCCTTTTTAAAAGAGAACCGTCCCGACCTCTTTGACCGTCTTGAGTACAGGATCTACGAGCTTAGCGAACCCCTCAAAGAGACTCAGAAAAAGGTTCTCGGCGAATTCCCGAATGTAAGATGGATTAATGATATTGAGCCCTTTGAGGGAATAGTAGTTTCCAACGAGTTTTTTGATGCTCTTCCCGTGCATGTTATCAGGGGAGATTCGGAGCTTTACATAAGCGATGGGGGCGAGGAGGTATGGCTTAGCATTGAGAGCGGGGAGATAAGAGACTTTAGAGAGAGGATGGGCTACAGCGGTCTTGACCAGAGGATAGAGGTTCCCCTTGATGGTGTGAGGTTTCTCCTGAAGGTCGCAGAGAACCTCAGGCGGGGATACAACCTCGTTATTGACTACGGTTATACTTCCGAAGAGATCGGAAAGTATCCTGAGGGAACGGTTATGGGATATAAAAAACACAGGGCTGTGGGCGATATTATCTCTGAAGAGATGATGGACGTCACCGCTCACGTTAACTTTTCCGCCCTGATGGAATATGGCAGAGACGCAGGTCTTGAGACGATCCTCT
>JALTVH010000111.1 GCA_027049085.1 Aquificaceae bacterium
AGAGAGCATCTTAAGCCTGACCTTATTACCTACGTTGGACGACCTTTTATCCGTGAAGTCCTCAGGGATATGGAGCTCAACCTTATACCCTTTTCAAAGAAACTGGGTGAAAGCTTAAAAATGCCCCGCCTCATTTCTGGCCATGATATCGCGATAGTTCCCCACAGGTCATTGAGAACGGCGCTGATCATCCTCGCATCTCGGATACCGGTCAGGATAGGTTTTGACAGGTCGGAGCTTAGACTTGCCTTCAACAGAGTGGTGAAGCACAGGTGGGGAATCCATGAGGTTAACAGAAACCTTGAGCTGTTAAAGCCTCTTGGGATAGAGGTTGACAAGCCGGACATGAGTATTCCTTTTCCTAAAGAGGAGGCTGAGAGAGTTCTGAAAAGTTTTGGACTTAGGGCAGAAGATTACGTTGTTGTCAGTCCTTTTTCCAACTTTAGCCTTAAAGAACCGGATCTTAAATTATGGAGGGAACTGATAGGGAAACTCAGGGATTTTAGAATTGTTCTTACAGGAACCTCCGCCGATCAAGACAGGTCAATGGCACTTGAGGATTTTCCCAATGTCCTGAATCTTGTTGGCAAAACTTCCCTAAGGGAACTGATGGGCGTTCTTTCAAGAGCAAAGGTTCTTATTTCTGCTGACTCCTCACCGGTTCACATTGCCAACGCTCTTGGGACGCCGGCGGTCACACTTTTCACAGCAACCTCACCGATATATGGGTTCAATCCCTTTTATGGGGGCTACATTGAAAATCCTGCCCACTGCTCGCCCTGCTCTCCCAATCCCAAGGCCTGCAAAACGGGCACCTTAGAGTGCAGGGTATCAATTAGTGCTGACTCTGTTCTTGAAGTCCTCCAGAAGTTCCTTTAAATCACTTCTCCGTTTTCCCCTTTCAAGGGCTACTAACTCATCTCCGTTTCGTTCAGGGATAACATTCTCAAACCTCTTCCAGTTTCCGGTGTCATTAGTTTTTACAAAGATCTCGTGGATTTTACCCCTTGGGAGGTCTCCCTTTTCAAGGAAATAATCTGATTCCTTCATAAGCTTAACAAGATGGTCAAAGCTATCAAAGTAGTACGTTCTGTTATTTATCTTCATGAGGCACAGACCTTCTTCTCTCGTTATGTATGCGTTGCAGTAAAGACATCTTGCATCGTCGGGGGGTGTGAAGTCCCTTGTTTTTTCAGGATTCCTGACAACATAGATGGTGACTCCTATTAGGAGGACAAGGGTTACGAGTATGTCCCCTATGGCAAGCTGGAGGAAGTATTCTTTGAAGTACAGACTAAAAAGGCTTGTGACGATGCTCAGAAGAACGATCACCCCTACTATATAGGCGTACTTTGCCTTGTAGCCTCTGAAGAGGAGGAATATGGTTATGATAATTCCCGCAAATTCAGCGATCCTTGATGTGACAAAAAGGAGCATTCCTTCAAGCCCGCCCATGCCTAAGATAATAATTCAAGAAAGAGAGCTCTTAGGCGCTTAATTACGCCTTCTCCCCCAAGAATTTCCCTGAGCATACCAAATTTTTCCTTTTGATGTTCCCTGAGTCTCTCATCCTCTATGAGACTGAGAAGGAGAGAGGCTGTTTTCCTGGGGCTTTCATTGATTAGCTCACCGACAACCCTTTCACCAAGGAGAATGTTGGGTAGGTTGATAGAGTTTACGTTCAGTACAGCACGAGCCAACCAGTAGGTAATAGGGTTGACCCGGTAAAAGACCAGGTGAGGGAGTTTTAAAAGTCCTGCTTCAAGAGAGGCGGTCCCTGAGGCTATGAGTCCGCACAGGGCTGTATTCATCACCTCGTAGGCTGGTTTTTCCATCTGATCTTCTGTCACAACCCTTACCTCAAGCCCTTTAAGGTGTTCTTCAACGGTTCTCCTGAATCTTTTGAAGGTTGGAACAACCGCTGTTAGGTCATCTCTTTCTAATATCCGGAGAACTTCTCTTAAATAAGGAAGATGCTTTTTTAGTTCACTCCACCTGCTTCCAGGAAGTAAAGCCAGTAACTCTTTTCCTCCTGATAGCCTTTCCTTTAGCTCCACCGGTCTGGTTTTAGCTTTTGCAAGATCTATGAGGGGATGGCCTTCATAGTGGACGCTTCTTGCACCCAGGGACCTGTAGATTTCCACCTCAAAGGGAAGAATAACTATTATGTGGTCACAGTAGCGGGCTATGGTCTTTGCCCTCCCTCTCTTCCATGCCCATACCTGGGGTGAAATGAAATAAACGACCTTCCTCACTCCAAGCGTTCTTGCCTTCTTTATAAGAGGAATGTTAAAGCCCGGAGCGTCGCAGGCTATCAGAACATCGCATCTTTCAAGTTTCTCAACAGCACTGTTAAAGGTTTGCTTTATCTTGAGAAGGCGAGGGAAAACCTCTATGAAACCCGTTACGGAAATGTCCTCTATCTTTCCTGCGCTCCTGAACCCGATTGATTCGAGGCGGTGATCGGTTATTCCGTATATCTCAAAGGGAACTGCCATCTCACGGAATATCTCATAGATATAGTTAGCAGAAGACAGATCGCCAATGGAAATGAATACCCCTGAGTGCATGGTATTATTTAACCTGATGAAGATCGGATTTGTTAGCAGAGGAAACGCTATAAGGAGCCTCTTTGCAGAGGCTATAGCCCGTCAGATAACAAGGGCGGTTGGGATCAAGGCTGAGATCTTTTCGGCAGGTGTTGATCCTGAAAATGAACCTCATCAGCTTACGTTGAAGGTACTTGTAGATAAAAAGTTCCCCACACATGACCTCACTCCAAAAGGACTTGAGGCCATTCCCTACGAGGATCTTGACATTCTTGTTACCATTGGCGAAGAGGCAAAGGACAAATGTGAGTTCATACCCGGGCACAAGAGGAGAGAGGTATGGTTGATTTATGAGCCGAAGGGAGGTATTGATTCATTTCTGAAGGTTTTTGAGGAGGTAGAAAAGGGCGTTCTTTCACTTCTCAAGCTCTGAGAGTATATTCTTGAGGTAACAATCCTTAACGGACATTCCTATCTCTCTGAGACTCTTTTTTCCGGGATTAAATCCAGCGGTGACCTTATTAACTGTGTCAAGAATTTCTCTCTCACCGCTAACCATGAAGCCCAAGCCGCTGTGGATTAACAACTCCTCAAGGTCGGTAACCTTTTCTGTATGGGGACCAAAGAGTACAGGTTTATCAAAGAATGCAGGCTCAAGGAGATTGTGACCCCCTACCGGCACAAGGGTCCCGCCGACGAAAGCTATATCACAAACCGAATAAAAGGACATTAGGTCTCCGAGGGTATCAACCACAAGGACTTCCCATTCAGGCTCGGCTTTGCTCCACCTTGAAGCCTTCAGCCCATGGCGCTGAGCAACTTCCAGAACCTCCTCTGCCCTTGAAATGTGCCTTGGTGCAAGAACGAGCTTTAAATCCCCAGTTTTAATAAGTCCTGCTAGTGCTCCGAGGACGATCTCTTCCTCTCCTCTATGAGTACTCCCCGCTACAAAAAGCTTTTCACCATGAGCCTTCACGGGTTTCTTTAGTTCTTTTTCTGGAAAACCAGCAAGTTTCAGGTTCCCGCAAACCGTAACCTTTCTCGCTCCTCTCCTAATGAATTCCTCTTTGTCCTCTTCCTTCCTTGCAATGATGAGACTGTATTTCTTTACCAGGAGCTTTTCAAGGAGACCACCCCTTGCGTAAGCGTTGATAAGTACCTTTTTGACTCTCGTAAAGGTCAGGAGTGAGGGCCAGAGTTCTCTTTCCAGGATGATCAGGGCAGAGGGTTTGACTGTTTCTTCAAACTTTCTGACGATCCATGGGAGATCTATGGGAAGAGGGAAGAGCAGGTCAAAATGATCCCTTCTTTTCTCAAGGTATGCCTTTGACCTTGGTGAAAAGTAGGTGAGAAGTACTGAGAATCTTTCCCTTAAGGGTTTGAGGAGGGGTTTAACAGTGTTAAACTCACCAACGCTTGAGCAGTGAACCCAGAGAATATTGCTGAATCCTTCTGGCTCCGGTTTTTGAAGGAGGAGTCTTTTCCTGAGATCAAAATCCATTTAGTGCCTAAAATTATAGTATGAAAGCTCTTATACTCCTTTACTCACAGGTTATTAAATCAGGAAAGGAAGATTTTTACGCCTCCCTTGAAAAGAAGGTTGAGGTGGTAAAAAGGCTGATCGGTGTTGACAGCATTTATGCCTCTGTTAGTGAACATTTCAAGGAGGTTTTTGACCGTTTTCCCGAGATCTGCATCATAAACAGCATAAGGGACAGTTCAGTCTTCAGTGCTTACAGAGGGCTTCGCAAGCTAAGGGGCAATGATGTTCTGATGATCGACGGCAGTGCCAACATTACCAGAGAAAACCTTCTTAGCTTTTTCAACAGGATAAATGTCACGGTAGGGATGATTAAGGATAGATGGGGTGGAATAGCCTTTATAAAAATGAGGGACCTTGATTACGTTGTAAAAAGCCTTGAAAGGAACTTTGAAAGGAGCATAACCGATGCTTTTATAACTCTTAAAGAAAAGTACAGCATAGTAACAGAGTTCATTCAGTTAAGAGGCTCTCTTATAAAGCCGATATTAGATGTAAAATAGAGGCGTGGACGCTGGGGGTGTAGAATGGTAGATGCGGACATCCTGCTGATAGCCATGGTTGAGCTTACAGAGGGTGTCAGGAATCTGATAGGGGATAAAGGAGCTAACGCTGTCCTAAGGGATGCCGGAAGGCATAGCGGTCCAAGGCTGTTAGAGAGCCTTATTGGTTCCCTTCCTGAGAAGTATGACAAAGAAAAGGCGGTTGCTACTTCCTGCAGTATGCTTGAGGAGTTCGGATTCGCCAAAAAGGTTGTTGTGGAGGATGGTTCAATCGTCGTTGAGGACGACATCTTCAGCGATGCGGTCAGGGATGAAGATATTGCAAGCTCACCCATCATTTACTTTTTCATGGGCTTAATTGAAGGCTTTGTTCAGTTTATGTCAGACGATAAGGTTACTCTGAATCAGAAGGATATCAGCAAAGGAAAATTTGTATTTTCTTATTCCTGAATTTCAAGAAGAGTAACACTCTCAA
>JALTVH010000112.1 GCA_027049085.1 Aquificaceae bacterium
CATCTTCTTGTAATAGGGCCTGTAGCTGAAGTTGGTTCCGATCATGTACTTACCCTGGGGATTGATTTCGGGATAGAAGGTTATTGCCGTTGCCTCTTTATCCGCTATGTAGCAGGCGTGGAATTCCTTAAAGGCTCTTCTTATTGCCTCAGTGTCCTTCTGAAGCTGGTCTCGGTTTTCGGGACCCCATATAACAAGGCGGTTTGCCAGCTCTTCAACAGCCCGAAAGTGGATGTCAAGCCAGTAGAGTATCTGATGCTTGACAGCCTGGGTGATGGTTTCCATGTCCTGCTTTATGGTTGTGAACATCCTTTTTTCTTCCTGTTTTGAGTCGTATATGACCTTTACGAAGAGTGGCACAGTAGCAACGATCACAAGGGAAACGAAGACAACCTGTCTGAAAGGCACCTTTTCCTCCCTCTGGATCAGACCCTTAAAGACAAGGACCACCAGGCTTGCTATGGTTACATTGATCAGTCCATTTACAGCGAGCTTTAGCGAGAGTGTCAGTGAGGTTTTTGGTTCTATGCCAACGATCTGACTGAGGGCAAGATAAAGGAGCGCTATTCCGAGGGCGATCCAGAAAAGCCAGTCGGAAATTATTATGTTGTACCCTCTGCGCCTCAGCATAGAAACGACAATAAACTCAAGGAGGAATATAGCTGAATACCAGAGATTTCCCCAAATCATCAGGAGATGAAGGGAAAGGGCAACGGCGATTAAAGAGGCGAGGGTAACGCCGAGAAGTTCAAGGGCAACGTAGAGGAAAATGCCACCAAAGACAAAGTCAACGCTTTCAAAAAACAGGGGGATGGAGAGATAATTTCCTCCGATTCCAAGAGCTGTCAGAGCAAGAAGACCTGCCAGTCTCCCCCTTTCTTTCATTAAAGCCTTTCCTCTATTACTGACCCTCCGAGAAGAACATCCCCATCGTAAAAAGCTATTACCTGACCGGGGGTGATCCCCCTGACCTTCTCTTCAAGGATCACCCGGTATCCTTCCCCCTCCTTTACGATATCCCTGACTTCCACAGGCCTGCTCCTGTACCTGATCTGGGCGTAAACCCTATTCCATCTTTCGGGTGGTACGTGGAAATTTATAGCCTTCACTCTGAGCTCCTTTGAGTAAAGGAGCTCTTTGTCACCAACAACAACCCTGTTTCCCTTTGGATCAAGGTCAAGCACATAAACTGGTTTGCCTGCCGAGATCCCGAGGCCTCTCCTCTGACCAATGGTGAAGTTAAAGATTCCTCTGTGAGTTCCAAGAACTACACCATCCCTTGAAACGATAACGCCCTTTCTTTCTCCCATAAGCCTCTCAATAAATTCACCGGGAGTCATACCCATAAGGAAACAGACTTCCTGAGAATCCCTCTTTTCTGCGACTCTCAAGCCCTTCTTCTTGGCTATCTCCCTGACCTCTTCCTTGGTCATGCCTCCGATTGGAAGCTCAAGGATTGCGAGTGACTCTGGCGGAATCAGGGCAAGAAAGTAGGACTGGTCCTTTGAGAGATCCTTCCCTCTTTTAATGACCCTGCCGTATTGAGGGTGATCCTCAATAACTGCGTGGTGGCCGGTTGCAAGCCTGTCTATGTCGGCGACCTTTTTGAGATAATCCGCAAGGAACGCTGTTTTTACCTCCCTGTTGCATACAGCACAGGGATTAGGTGTCCTGCCCGAAAGATACTCTTGAACAAAGTAATCAATTACCCTTTTTTTGAAGATCTCTTCCCAGCTCAGGGTTATATGAGGAATGCCGAGTTGCTGGGATACTAAGGCAGCATCCCTTACGTCCTGGGGAGAACAGCAGATATTGTGAGTGAGACCTGTTGTACATTCCTCGGTGTGAAATCTGAGGGTAACACCTATAACTTCGTGTCCCTTTTCCTTGAGTATTAGGGCGCTCACACTGCTGTCAACACCCCCGCTCATGGCCACTGCTATTCTCATAACTTATTGAATTTATTTCCTTTTTGGTGATTTGGACGTGAAAAATCCCCTCAGGAAATCAATTACCTCAGGGTCCAGTTCCCACCTCCGTATCAGGTCTTCTCTTCCCTCTAAGAGGTTGAGGGCAACCTCAATAGCCTTTTCAGGTGAGTCAGAGGGCTTCAGAAGATAGAGGCTTCTCAGGCCTATTATCGTTTTCCTGACGTCTTCTGTGATGCCCTCCATCATCATGTCAAAGTTGTTTTTCCTGTAAATTTTCTGCCTCTTTTCTTCAGGCATGTCAGTTAGCGATCCTGCAAAGATACATATCTTTTTCCATATGAGAGCAGTTTTTTCCCACTCGTCCTTTGGGAGCCCTGACATCTCAAGGCTCATGTAGTTTAGTAGATACCTTGCCACGTACTCTCTGGCTGACTCTGTATCCTCAAAGCCCTCTATCTTTTCTGTTCGCTTGAGGAGGTGGGAAAGGTCCTTTTTCAAAGCTTGCTCCTTATCTTCTCAGACCACTCTCTGGATTGAGCCAGAATCCTTTCCTCATCAAGGGATTTGATCTGACCCTTTTCCATAATTACCTTACCATTGCAGATGACCGTATCAATATCGCTTGATTTTGCCGAGTATACAACCTGAGAGAGGGGGTCATAGAGAGGCTGGAGATGGGGTGAATCAGTATTTATGAGTATTAAATCAGCCACGTAGCCTTCCAGAATTCTTCCACCCTTGATTCCCACCGCTTCAAATCCTTTTTCGGTGGCTAACCTGAAGGCAGTTTCTGCTGTAATTGCCCTTGCATCAAGGCTGTTACCCTTGTGGATCTTTGCAGTAGTTGCCACCTCTTCAAGCATATCAAGGTTGTCATTTGAGGCTGGTCCATCCGTCCCGAGGCAGACATGCATCCCCTTGCTTATGTACTTTGGGACAGGGGCTATTCCCGAAGCAAGTTTAAGGTTGCTTTCGGGGCAGTGCACCGATTTCACCCCTTTTTCCTTTACTATCTGAATCTCTTCATCGGAGAGCCAGACCATGTGAGCACATATCACCTTTGGAGAGAGGAAGCCGAGCTTCTCAAGGTGTAATACGGGCGTATTACCGTATTCTTCCTTGACCCTCTCAACCTCTTCGCGGGTCTCCGAAAGGTGTATATGTAGATAAAGGTCAAGGTCATCAGCCAACTCCTTTGCCATGGTCAGAGTGCCAGGAGAACAGGTATAAACCGCGTGGGGGCAGATGACCGGAAAGATCATCTCCTCTTCTTTCATTGACTTCGCAAACTCTTTAGCACGCTTTATGTACTCCATTGGTTCCCTGGCAACTCGTGTGGGAAAATCCAGGATGCCGAATCCGAGACCGCCCCTGATACCTGCGGTCTTCACCGCTTCACCCACTTCCTCTTCAAAGAAGTACATATCCAGAAAGAGGGTTGTGCCAGACCTTATCATCTCAAGGAGAGCAAGCTCTGCGCCCGCTCTTACGAACTCAGGTGAAACAAACTCTTTCTCAATGGGCCATATAACTTTCTGGAGCCAGTCCATAAGGGGAAGATCGGCACCGATACCTCTCATCAGGGCCATGGGAATGTGGGTGTGCATATTGGCAAAGGAGGGCGAAAGGATCTTTCCCTCCGCTCTTATTTCTTCCTTGCCGCGGGAATCGATCTTTTCAGAGATCTCCGCTATCTTACCGTCCCTGATCCCTACGTCACAGATTTTGCCTGTGTCAATGTTTACTGCAGACCTTATAACAAGGTCGTAGCTCTGCATAAAGAAATTCTACCAGGTGATGTAGGCAGAGAGTATGTAACGCCTTGAGGGATCCTGACCCGAATAGGCACCAAGCTCTTCGCTGTACGTTGTTGCAACCACTCTGAGGATTAAAAGCCTCAGTTCCGCACCCAGGGTCAGATGTCCCTGATAGGATCCAGCCCTGGCGATCAGGTCAAAGAGCCTGCTCTTAAAGATTCCCAGTTCTCCACCGAGTCTGATCCTTTTTCCAAGGTCATTGTCCTGACTGTAGTTTTTTGTTATGTCCGCTATATCAAGGGCGAGGGTGAGGTCCCTGAATATAAGGAAGCCCTTCCTCTTGAGTGCTACTCCTACGTTGAGGGTTCTGGGGATCTTCTCTGTGTTGCCCATCTGAAGGTCGCCGAGGTTCAGGACCGAGGCGCCCAAGGTTGTTCTGAATCCCAGGAAATTCCCAGCCCTGTAAAGGAGGCCGAGGTCAAGACCGGTTCCAGAACCTTCTTTCTTGACCTGGTCGTTGAGGTATCTATCAAAGTTGTCCTGGTTTTCAACGAGTTCCCTTGCGGTGAAGTCTTTCTTGACCTGAGCCCTTGTCATGTACTTGAAGCCAACGCCAAGGGAAAGGGCTGGAGAGAGGTCGTAGGACACACCACCGAGCCCTCCGTAAGTAAGGCTTGTATCAACGCTGAGGATACCTTCCGGACCAAAGCCCTGATGGGGAACTCCGCTGAATCTGAAAACCGCAAGGCCTCCAAGAGACCAGCCGAGCCTTCCCGACTTCTTTGCAATTGAAGGGAAAGTGTCAAGAGAGACAAAAAGGTTCTTGCCCCTGTACTTTTTGAGAACATTGTTAACCGCCGTTACCTGGTCAGTAGCATTAAGGGCGTCCTGAAAGTCGTTTAAGAACCTCTGCCCATCGTCGCTATATGAGGCGCTGAGCCCGATTAAATTTACCTCAAAACCTTCCTCCAGCGGAATTTCCGACAGACCTGCGGGGTTGTAAAAAAGGGTGACGGATGAACCGCCTACGGCGGTGTATGCGCCTCCCATTGCCATGACTCTCGGGTCTTTGTAAAGGTAGGGATACTCAAGAGGAAGAGCCAGGGCAGTTGCAGAGACAAGGAAGGCTGAAAGGGCAAGCTTTCTGGCAATCATCCTTTACCCCCCTTAAGGATTCTGTAAATAGTTGGCTATATCACTGTCGGTGCATACGTTGTCAGTTCCGCACACTTCGGTGATGTACTGGTTAACGGTGTTATCAACGTCCGATCCAGGAATTATTGTCCC
>JALTVH010000113.1 GCA_027049085.1 Aquificaceae bacterium
GCCGTCGCCGTTTCTGAGGGTATCAACGCCCCACCTTTCCGCCACCTTGTTGTCGTCCCCGGGCAGTTTGCCGTACCTGTCGTGGTAAGAGTAAAGGATTGCCGTAATCTCAAGGTACGTCCTGTAAACCTTCTTTATCTGGGAGTTCCTGATAAGTTCCTGACCTTTCAGTATAAATCCGATCAGAATTCCTATGATAATCAGGACTATCGCTAGTTCAATGAGTGTGAAGCCCTCCTTTTTTCTAATCATAACAATCTAAAGGCGGGGCAAAGCCCGCCAATTTATTACCTCTTGGCGTCAAAGTAGTAAACTATAGCTGTTGTAGTTCCCGGTGTACATGCGGCGGCAGCTGGCTGGGAACTATATACCGCTTCCCAGGAACCAGCGGTTCCTCCGCTCGCAGTCACTGATGTACTAGTGCAGATTACTTGACCCTGGGCTCCGTCCGCCACTCCATCTATGCTTCTGTCTAAGCCTTCAGCGAAGGCGACATGTTCGCTCTGAAATGTGGTTGTACAGTCAGCAGATACACATATAACCATAATGTTTTTAACTGGGGATCCACCATCGTTTCCAAAGAAAACGTAAAAGGTATTGGAGCCCTGGGTTATTGTATTAATCTCTGACCCCGAGGTACCTTCATAGGGAGGGTTTGCGAAATTTGCTGCAATTAGATCTTGTCTTACGGTAGAGGTTGAAGTACCTTCATCAGCAATTATTCCATTTCTATCATCATCTCCTGCGAATTTTCCTTTCCTGTCAAAGTAAATCCACATTGTTGTTTCCCAGTGTCTAGACTTATTAACAAAGCTTTTTATCCTTGCATTCTGTATCAGATCCTGACCTTTGAGAACCATTCCGATTATTATTCCAATGATGACAAGGACTATGGCGAGCTCAATGAGGGTGAAACCTCTTTCTTTTCTCATCCTTTCACCTCCTCAAGTTCTCAAGAGTATTATCGGATAGCCATTTGAAAATTTCAAGTTATAATCATCCCTTAGGGATGGGGAAGGTCGCGAGCCTTGTTTATTCCCTTCAAGAGGGCAGGGCGGTCTTCCTCAGGGGCTTCAGAAGGAAATTTATATACGAGGGATCTCAGAAATCAAGGCCGGCTATTGATGAACTTCGGGGAAGAGAACTCTATATTTCCTACTTTTACCCTGACCTTGTTGTTGAAAAGGTAGAGGTGCCTCCCGTTGAGGATGAGGAGACACTGCATGCTCTTCTTGGCAAAAGGCTTTCTGAGACTGCAGGGAGCCAGAGTGAGTTTCTTATCTCCAAGAGGGAGGTAGAGGAAGAGTCAACCCACGAGGTGATGGTTTTCAGGGTCTTTGGACTCCCTAAAGAGGTGTATGAAAATCCCGACGTCCTTCCCGAAGTTTTGAGAGAAAGGGTAAGTATATTTACTGTTTCTCAGTTTTCACCTGCTGGGATTTCAAAGATCGTAGACGGTGATCTGACCATTTTTCATATCTTTCTGGATGAAGAAAGGCTCCTTCTCACCGTTAGCAGAGGGGATGAGATCCTTTATTCAAGGAGCCTGAGCGTTCCCGGTTATGTCCGGGAAATGGGGGACCTTTCCGGCTTCCTGCATGAGAACACCAACATGACCTATGTCTTTGTTGCCCAGAGGCAGGGAATAAAGCCTGATCTGATTCTCATCAGCGGAAGGGCAAAGGATGAGGATGACTTTATCGCCAGCTTTATTGAAATGGCGGGGGTCCAGGTTGCAACGCCAATTCCACCCCAGGAAGTAAAGAATTTGGAACCTGATACCTTCCACGATTATTTGCCTGCCTTTGGAACACTTTTTGTCGGTGAAGAGTATGATTTTTCACCGCCCAATGTTAAGGAAACAAGAAGATTTATGAAGTACTCATCAGTCTTGATGCCTCTCATCCTTGTATTACTTCTTTTATTCGCGGGAGCTCTTGCTTTCAGGACCTTTGGATTGTTTAGCAGGATCTCAGAATTGTCCCAGAAGAGAGACCAGGTAATGGCTGAGGTCAAGAGGCTCATGAGCAAGCCTGTAGTGGCAAAGGGGGAACTCGGCTACTACTCTTCTTATCTAAATGACCTTTACAGATCCAGAAAGGAAAATCCGGTTTCAATCCTTTCTGATGCTGGTGTAATTGTTAAGAAATTCAGAGCAAAGAGGTATGTACTTGGTTTTCAGAACGGTAAAATCGCGCTGGCTGTTGAGATTGAGAGGAGTTTTCCGAACCTTGTGGAGATGAACCTCTTTGTTGAGTCCGTGAAAACTCATCTCGGCAGTCTGAAAGAGAAGGGCTTTGAGATCAGGATCGGCGATGTTCAGAAGGACATTGAAAATAACACCGTGAGGATGTCCTTCATTGTGGAGAAGAGGGTATGAAGAGGCGTCTAATACTTATAACCTTTCTTTCTTATCTAACCTTTACCGTTATGTTTCTTTTCCTTGGTATAGGTTCCCTTGACACGGGAATAGAAAATGCACAGAGGGAAATTCAGAGAACCTTGAGAGATGTCAGGTCAAAAAAGCTGCGGATTCAGCTTCTTCAGAAAAAGCTTCAAGAGGAAGGGATCCGGATCTACAACAGAGATCAGGCTCTTGAGAAACTCCTCACTGAGGTTGATAGGCTAAGGAAGGAGTTCAAGATTGAGGTTCGAGGAGACCTCAGGTCCCAGCAGGGAAAATGGCTGATGGATGTTACCCTCACCTTCAGGCCTTCTTCTTCAGCTCATTTGAGGGACGTGGTCAAAAAGTTTTCCACAATGAAGGAACCCATTGTCTTCATCAGATCTGTGGCAATCTCGGAAAGCCCTGAAGGAGCAAGTTCTGAAGTCAGCATTGACCTCACCTTTGCCATGCCTTTCTTAGAGAGGGCGGGATGAAAGTTCGGAAATCACTGCTAATGCTTTTATTTCCTCTGGGAGTAAGTGCTATCGGTGGATACCTATCCGCCAGAGTGATCCTTGATTTCATAAATGAAGGTCTATCATTACCTTCTGGTAAAGAATTTTCCCAACTGCCCGATTTTCAAATAGTGGAATTCAGGATGGATGAGAAGGCTTTTGATTATGTGAGTTATCTTTATATACCACCGAAGGTGGTGATTAAGAAAGAGGAAAGGGAGAGTACCGTTGAAGCAAAGAAAGAGGAAAAACCGCCTTCCTACAAAGTTACATTCACCTATGTTGGAGCGGTCAGGAGTTTTGCGATTATTGATGGAAGGCTCTTCAGGGAAGGTGATATGGTGTCCGAAAACGAAAGGATCATTAAAATTAAGAGGGATGGCGTTTTGCTCAGCGGAAAGTGGGGTGAAAGATGGATCAAAATTTTAGAGTAAAAATCCTGATCTTTCTATTATTTAGTTCAACTCTTTTCTTTGGATGCGCTAAAAAAGCAGAGAATAGTGTAGAAAATACTCAGAAAATAGAAAAAGAAATTGAAGAGAAGTTTAACAGGCAAAAAAATCTTCAGGCTATGCCAGTCCTTCCTGCACTTGTTCCGCCGCCTCCTGTTATCGCACCGACCTACCAGGAGATAGATCCCTTTGAGGGTAGAACCTTCACAATGTCAGCGGTTGATGCACCCCTTACCAAGGTCCTCTATGCAATGGCAGACGGTGCAGGTATGAACCTTATAATCTCTCCAGAGGTTGACAAAAACCAGAATGTAACGGCAACCTTCACAAGGGTTCCCCTAAAGGAAGCCCTTGACATTGTCATGGACATGACAGGGCTGTATTATGAGGTCAGAGGTAATGTGATTTATGTAAAGGAAATTATGACAAGGACCTTCCATCTGCCCTACCTCAGCACCCTTACGAACTACACGAGCAACCTGGGAGGGGATGTTCTTGGTGGAGCAATTACAGGCGGGGCACTGACCGGAGGTTTTGGAGGTTTCACAGGAACGACGGCAGCACCTACAACAGGTCTTGGATTCGGAACGTCAGGATTGAGGGGAAACTTCTCCATAGATTACCAGACACCACAGGGTGCTACGGACTTTTTCAAGCAGGTTGAGGAAAATGTTAAGAGTCTCCTGTCAGATAAAGGTAAGTTCGTGCTCAACAGGTTCTCGGGAACCCTTGTGGTGACGGATCGGAGGAGAAACGTTGAGAAGGTTGAGGACTTTATAAAGAGGTTAAAGGCAGAGGTTGGAAGACAGGTTTTAATTGAGGCAAGGATCGTTGAACTTTCACTCAGGGATGAGTTTCAGTTTGGTATAGACTGGAATGCCTTTTTCAGAGACGTTTTCAGAGCGGGAGGGAACATTACTCTCTCTCAGAACCTTGCACTGACAACGGGCGGTTATGCAAATATAAGCGTTGTGTCGGGTGACTTTACAGCTCTTGTAAATGCTCTTGCCATTTACGGCAAGGTTTACACGCTTTCAAACCCAAGGATTCTGGTTTCCAACGGCCAGACAGCTCTAATTGCTACTGGTCAGATAACACCCTTCTTTGAGAGGCAGGCACTGACTGTATTTCCGGGAACAACTCCAACAGCACAGATCCAGGAAAATATTCTCAGAACGAATGTCCTCGAGGGCGTTCTTCTTGGTGTTACTCCCTATATAGATAATAAAGGGAATATTGTCATGAATGTGGTTCCTGTAGCGACGCGGCTTGATGGGACAAAAAGACTTACGGAAAACGGAAGGGTTCTTGCAGAAGCACCAGTCCTGAACATAAAGGAGACAGGAACGGTTGTCAAAGTTAGAGATGGTGAGATGATAATAATCGGAGGACTTATAGGCGATGTAAATTCAGTTATAGAGGACAAGGTGCCGGGCCTGGGAGATATTCCCCTTCTTGGAAACCTCTTTAAACGCAAGAGAGTTTTAAAGGAGAAAAGGGAGCTTATTATATTCCTCAAACCAACGGTGGTGGGCGAAAGGGATCTCTGAGATGAGCCTCCTGATGGACCTTCTAAAAAAAGTAGGTGAAAAGGAAAAGGGTTCGCAGGT
>JALTVH010000114.1 GCA_027049085.1 Aquificaceae bacterium
CAGGCATCCCATCCTTCAATATCGTTGGACTTCCCGATACGGCAATAAAAGAATCTAAGGAGAGGGTCAGGAGTGCTATAAAAAACCTCGGTTTCCAGTTTCCCCAGAAGAAGATTACTGTTAACCTTTCGCCTTCAAACATAAAGAAGCAGGGAACCCTTTACGACCTGCCCGTTGCCATTGGGATACTTGCCCTGACCGGGCAGATCCCAAAGAGGGGGCTTGGGAAGTATATTTTCCTTGGTGAGCTTTCTTTAGACGGAAAGATAAACAAAGTTAACGGTGTTCTGCCAGTTGTAATATCACTCACCAAGCTCGGTTACACAAAGTATATTCTCCCCGGGGCAAATGCCATTGAAGGGGCTGTTGTTGAAGGTGCTGAGATCTACGGTGTGGCAACTCTTGGAGAGGTGGTTGACTTTCTCACAGGGAGAAAGGAAATACTTCCCGTTAAAGAGGATATTTCTGCTTATTTTGAAAGGTTCGGGGATGAGGACCTTGACCTTTCCGAGGTCATCGGCCAGACTCTTGCAAAGAAAGCCCTTGAGATCTCTGCGGCTGGTGCCCATAACATGTCAATGATAGGTACACCCGGATCGGGCAAATCAATGATAGCGAGGAGGATAACCACGATCCTCCCGCCTCTCAGCTTTGAGGAAGCTCTTGAAGTCAGCAGAATTTACAGCGTTGCGGGCCAGCTCAACGGAAACCTTATTACCACAAGACCTTTCCGAGCCCCCCATCACACTGCCTCCGAGGTTGCAATAATAGGTGGTGGTACAGTCCCTCAGCCAGGTGAGATTTCCCTTGCCCACAGGGGTGTCCTCTTCCTTGATGAACTACCGGAATTCCCGAGAAAGACCCTTGAGGTTCTGCGTCAGCCCATTGAAGACGGCTGGATAAACATCTCAAGAGCTCAGGGGAGGGTCAAGTTCCCCGCACGATTCACCCTAATAACTGCCCAGAATCCATGTCCATGCGGTAACCTTGGAAATCCTTACAAAGAATGCACCTGCACCCCATCTCAGATAAAGGCTTACAACTCAAAGATAAGCCAGCCCATTAAGGACAGAATAGACCTGAGGGTCTGGGTTGACCCTGTTGAAAAGGACGACCTCGTAAAGCACAGGAAAGGGGAAACCTCGGCTGAGGTAAAGGAAAGAGTTATGAAGGCATTTGAAATCCAGCAGGAGAGGTTCAGGGATTCGGAAACTGACTTTAACGGGAGGATGACCAATCAGGAAGTGGAAAAGTACTGTATCAACCTCCTTGACGAGTCTGCTAAAAAACTTCTTGAGAGCGCTGTTTCTAAATTCAAGCTTTCGGGGAGAGGATACTTCAGGGTTCTGAAGGTTGCAAGGACAATTGCAGACCTTGAAGAGTCAGAAGAGATAAGGTCCCATCACCTTGCACAGGCACTTCAGTTCCGTGCGACCGATAAAGATATTGTATGAGCCGAAACCTATACTCTCTTTATCTGGTTCTCATAGACCTTTTTTCTTACTACCTTTCTCTCTTTTTAGCGGTCCAGACAAGAGCTTTCCTTGATTACCTCCCCCTCGGGCTTGAGCCCTACCTCCACTCCTATTCCCATTACCTTCCCTTCTTGTGGATTCCGGCAGTCTTTGTTCTTTTTATGGCTTATGAGGGTCTGTACACTTCCAGAAAAGGTTTCTGGTTTGATCTCAGAGATATTTACAGGGGAATACTTGTTTCCATGATCGTCGTTATGGCGATCGTTTCCCTTGGAAAGATGACTGATGAGGTTTCAAGGCTTACTATGGGATTTCTGGGAATCTATTCCCTCTTTATTTTCCCGGTTTTCAGATACTTCTTTAAAAGGGAAGCCCATAAGAGGGGATACTTCCTCAAGAGATTTCTTGTTTTCGGTAATGGCAAAGAGGTTGATGAGGTAGTGAAGGCTCTTTGTGGTGATCCTTATCTCGGATTTAAAAACGTGGGAATAATTGATGGGAAAAATGTTCCATTGCTTACGGAAGAACTGATTAAAAGGAGGGCAGACTTTGTGATCCTATATCAGGGTGAACTTGATGAAGAGGAATTATCTCGTATTACAAATGAAATACACAGGGCATCGGGGGAAGTAATGGTTTTGCCAAATATACGCGGGATATCCCTTTTAAGCAGTGAACTGTACTTCCTCTTCTTTCATGAGGTCTTTATGCTCCGTATAAGAAATAACCTTCAATCTTTACCAAGAAGAGCTGTGAAGAGGTCCTTTGATATTACCTTTGCCCTGTTCCTTTTACCTATTGTCATCCCCTTAGTTACGATTATTGCCTTCCTGATCAAGCTTGATTCAAGGGGTCCCGTATTCTTCAAACAGCAAAGGGTAGGGAGAGGCGGGAAGAAGATATGGGTTTACAAGTTTAGAACTATGTATGTTGACGCCGAACGCAGGCTGAGGGAGCTCCTTGAAAAGAATGAGGATGCACGGAAAGAGTGGGAAGAGTTTTATAAACTGAGAGATGATCCGAGAATAACAAAGGTGGGCAGGTTTCTCAGAAAGACTTCCCTTGATGAGCTACCCCAGATCTTTAATGTGCTGAAGGGTGATATGAGCTTTGTTGGTCCCAGGCCTGTTCTTGAGGAAGAATTAAGAAAGTATTACGGCGAATACTCAGTTTATTATTTAATAACAAGACCAGGAATCACAGGTCTCTGGCAGGTGAGCGGAAGGAATCTACTGAGCTATGAGAGGCGCGTGCACCTTGATGTGTGGTATGTTCTTAACTGGAGTCTCTGGCTTGATGTGGTTATCCTGATAAAAACCATCCGTGCTGTTTTCAGAGGAGAGGGCGCTTACTGATGAACAGGAGGAAGCTGTGGATATTGATACTTATCTATATTGGTTTTATCTACATTTCTCTGCCATTTGCCAGGCCATTTTTAAATTACCTTTACAGCTCCCTTGGGAAGGAACTCCTTAGCATACTTGCGAACCTCCTTTTATTGACGCTATTCCTTTATGGTATATTCAGATTCAGGCAAAGGGAGCTTATCAATATCGTATTATTCACAGTTCCTTCGGTTCTCCTTATCCTTGTTGCTATGATGCTGGAAAGACCCGAGGAAAGGATACATTTCATTCAGTACGGGATACTAGGGTTTATTGTTTATAAAGGATTTGAAGGCGTAAAAACCCTGAAACCTGTCTTGGCTGGTGGATTCATCGTTATAGTCGGTGCGGTTGATGAGATAATTCAGTGGTTCCTTCCCAACAGGGTAGGGGATCTGAGGGATGTTTTGTTCAATTCTATTGGGGGGTTGCTGGGAACATGGTTCGCAAAGGTCTATTACTCCTGCTGAGTATCGTATTTATTCTGAGTGGTAAGGAACTCAAAGTCTATTTTCTTGATGTGGGTGAGGGTGAATCGTCACTGATAATAACACCAGAAGGTAAAAGCATACTTATAGATGCTGGAAACGTTGTTACTGGATTCCGCGTTGTTGAGTTTTTGAAAAAGCAAAAAATATCTACCCTTGATGCAGTGATCATCACACATCCTCATCCCGACCATATGAGTGGTATATTTGCTGTTGCAAGTTTGATTAACATCAAGAAGAAATATGACAACGGACAGCCCTTTGAGAATTCTCAGTGCCCTGATATTATGCGGTGGTATACGGAATTCTTCAGAAAGGGTGACTACAATGTTCTGAAGAGAGGAGAATCTCTTCAGATCGGAAGTGTTGAATTGAAGGTCCTGAATCCAGAAAAACCTGACTCCGACTGGAACTCCAACTCCCTTGTTATACTTCTAACCTACGGGAGCACAAGATTTTTATTCATGGGAGATGCACCAATCAAAGTAGAGAGGGAACTTTTACGAAGGGGAGACCCTGTATCTGCTGACGTCCTTAAAGTGGGTCATCATGGTGCCTCAGATGTACTCTCAAGTGATTTCCTCAACAGGGTCAATCCAACCTTTGCTGTCATTTCTATTAACAAAAACAACATCAGAGGATATCCAGCAAAGAGTGTTTTAAGAAAGTTGAGAAACAGGGGCATAGGTACCTATCTCACTTACCAGCATGGTACTGTTCTATTTACAAGCGATGGGGAGGGTTTGAGAGTCTGGACAGGAAAGGGGAGGTAATTCACCTTCTCATATTTGTTCTTACTCTCTTCTTTTCCTTTATAAGAGTTTATCCAAAGGATTACTTTGAGAGGGAGGCTTTTATATTATTTCGTATTACAGATGACATACAGATTGAGGACAACAGAACAATAGCACGAATTTATATAGAAGAATCAGAAATTGAAGAGATTAAAAAACGGAAGGCTCTGTTAATAACAAGGAACCACTACCTCAATGTTGGAACTTACAGAGCCTTTGCAAACGTTAGGGTCAAAGGGTCCCGCGTGTATGTTTATCCGCTGACAGGGACCTTGGAAAGGCTAAAAAGAAATGGTGGAATAAGGGATTACCTGATTGGGAAATACAGACAACATACAGAGGACTTTAGAGTCCGTTCAGTAGGGCTTTCATTCCTTTTTGGTGAACCAAGAACTCTGGTATCTCCTGACCTGCAGAAAAGTTTTCTCTCAACAGGTCTTGTACATCTTCTTGTAATATCTGGTCTACACATAGGTATAATTGCTGGAATCTTTCTGAAAACCCTTCCCAGAAGCGTTTCTCCGTACATGTCCCTGATCGGAATCAGTCTTTACACCTTTTTTATAGTTCCCCACGAACCACCTGTGCTCAGGGCAACATTGATGTTTACATTATTTCTCTTGTCAGCTATAACTTACAGAAAGCCAGTTCCTGTGGCTGTATTGCTTTTTTCAGGATCGATAATACTGGTTATTTATCCGCATTTTGCCTTTACCTATTCATTCTGGATGTCTTTTTTTGCAACTCTATATATTCTCCTGTACATCCAGAATAATAAGGGTGGCTGGTTTTCAAAGAGCATTGGTGTTTCCTTATCGGCCTTTGCAGGTGTATCAGCTTTAATAGCTAATGTATCGTATATATCACCGCTGTCTGTTGCTTTCACTCCGCTGATATCCCCGCTGGTTATTGCTTACTCAACTTTGGGAATGCTTTCTCTTTTAACAACTATGACTTTTTCGCCTTTCATTGACCTTTTCAACTTTGTAGGTGGGCTTTTTATTGGTGCAGTGAGTGTTCTTGAAGCGGTTAGCTTTAAGGTTTACCCATCAATTGGTTTTATCGAAGCCATTGTTTTAACTATAGCTGGTGCAATGCTGATGTATTATCTCCCTTACCAAAAAAGGATTGTCGTTCCAACAGGACTTATCTTTTACCTCATCATAAGAAGTTTTTAATCTAATCAAGGAACTCAAGCAGGGTTTCTCTGAGTATTTTACGAAACCTTTTTAAATCTTCCGCAAATTCATCTTCTTCAACACCAAAGGATCTTGCAAGTGCTGGAAAGTCCTGTTTTTTTACAACTGATCCGCCGGATTCTCGGAGCAATCTCAGGTGGGTTTCAACCTGTCTCAGGAAAATAAAAGACCTGTAAGCCCTTTCCAGCGATGGGTATTTTTTTAACAGTTTTTTGAAGCCCTTGACCATTGAACTCTCCCTAATCTTTTCTTTTATGCTCAGATACTGAACCAGAAACTCTCCATCAAAGGTCCCACCCAGACCAAACTTTATATCAATAGCATCCCTCTTAGGTGAAGAGTGCTCCTGAAGCTTAAACCTCATCTCAAGTACTTCCTTTCTCTGTTTTTCCCCCCATTCACCCCCAAAGAGAAACTCCCTTATTAAACCTTCCAGCTCCTCACCAAGGTCTTGTTTGCCGGCTATTAATCTTGACCTCGTCCAGGCAAGCCTTTCCCAGGTCCTTGCCTCTCCTCTGAAATAATCCCTGTAAAAATCTAACAATGGAACGAGCTCTCCTTTTGATCCCATCGGTCTCAGCCTGAAGTCTACCTCATACAGGTATCCTTCTGTGGTATGGGTTGTGATCATTCTGATGAAATCCTTAACCCTTGAGGTTATAAGGTGCCTTCCATTACCGGAGGCGCAGAAAACAAGATCAAGGTCAGACCTGAAGGTTAGCTCTTTGCTTCCAAGCTTTCCAAGGGATAGGACAATGGCATCTGATCCAGCGAGTTCTGTTTTTTCCCATATCTTTGCTATAAGAAAATCTGCAAGTGCTGAGAGTGAGTCATAAAGTCCTGTTAAATTTTCCTCATTTTTTATTGACATAAGGTATAACAGGCCTATCCTAATCTCCCAAACCCTCTTAAACCTTCTCACAAGGTTTTCAAAGCTGAGATTGAGCGTCTGTTCGTACTTTTTAAATTCATCCTCTAATCTTGTTCTTTCGGGATACTTCTGATACAGGGTGAGAACATCTTCAACGAGGTCTGGGTTTTTGCTGATCAGAGAGGATAGAGTTTCAGAGATGGAAAAAACATTGAAAAGGTTTCCAAGAAAGTCCTCCTTAGGCTCGCTCAGGATAACCTTTTTTCCCGTCGGATTGGAAAAAAATTTCTCAAAGTTTTTAAGGGTTTCAAAGGGATCATGGGTCTTTGATGCAAGCTCAATAAGCCTGGGTGCAATAGCGATAAACCTCTCCCTTTCCTTGTCAGAAAGCTTAATACCTTCCTTTCCAGTAACATAACACCTCAAGAGACCGAAGACCTTCCCAGGATTGCTTAAGCCTTTTTCCTTTAGGACGTGGCTTCCAAGGTCCGGGTCGTCAGTAATTAGAGCAACTTGAATGGGGTCAAGTTCCTCTTCCTTTCTTTCGGGAATTAAACTTTCAAAGATCTTTTTAACGCCTTCTCTTACCCTTTCAAGCTCTTCTATGAATTTTTCATGATCTTCAAAGCCCATTGCCTTTGCGTAAAATTCAGCTTCTTCGGTTTTAAAGGTGTGGTTCTGGAGGCAGGATCTCAGCTGTATCCTGTGTTCAAGGGTTCTCAGAAACTCGTATGCCCTCTCTAAAAAGAGAGCTTCTTCATCAGAGAAGATTCCTCGCTGGCAGAGTTTCCATATAGACCTAAAAGTATTTCTTTCCCTAAGGAATTTGTTTTTAGCTCCTGCGAGGATTGAGATTGCATGTACTGTGAATTCTATCTCTCTTATACCTCCCTCTCCAGTTTTAACGTTAAACCCCTTGCCCAATCTTTTTCTTGCTTCTGCCTCTATCTGTCTCTTCATGTTCTTGATTTCTGCGACTAGCTTATAGTCAGCAGAACTGTAAACAAAGGGATTTACAACCTCTTTGAGAAACCTCTTTCCAAGGATCATATCTCCCGCTACGGGTCTTGTTCTCAGAAGGGCAAACCTTTCCCAGATTCTCCCATAAGACTCATAGTAGAGTTCAGCACTTCTAATAGACATGGTTACTGGTCCCGTCTTCCCGAAGGGTCTGAGCTCAAGGTCAACATTGAGTGCCTGTCCTTCCGAGGTTTTTGCAGTGAGTAAAGAAACTGTTTTTCTGAAGACCTCAGAGAAAAATTCATTGGCGGTTAAGGAACCGCAGCTACCCTTATCATCTGAGTGTACGAAGATAAGATCAACGTCAGAGTAGTAGTTAAGCTCTTCACTTCCCAGCTTCCCAAGACCTAATATTACTGCGGTTAATTCCTCACCTTTTTCGTTAACTGGCCTTCCATGTTTTTCCTTAGCTTCAATGAGGGCTTTCTGGTAGGCATATTCAATTAAAGCATCTGCAAGGTAAGAGTACTCCCGCAGAATATCTTCGAGTTTTGCGGTCTTGAGGATTTCCTTGGAAAGTATTCTCATCAATTCCCTGTGTCTGTAGTAGGCAAGGGTAGTTGAGAACTTTTCTTCCGGTAAATCGGGGGGAGCTATCTGGCTGATCTCCTTGAGGTAGTCATTTTTGTCTTTGAAAACGTACCATAGCCTGGGGATGGTCCTTTCAAAGTCCTGGGGGTGCTTTATAAGAAATTTTTTGAGGCAATCGCAATGGTCAAGGATCTTTAGTAGAAGTATAAACCGCCTCTCATTGAGGTAATTTAAAAGAGATGAGGGATCGGGGTGATTTGAAAGTATACTTTCAAAGGATCTCTTTGTTTCCTCAGGATCAGTAAGGAATTTATGGGCTGATGACCACCACGATGATGGGATGTCCATAATATAATTTTCTCACATGGGCAAGTTCATCTTCGTTACCGGGGGAGTCCTCTCCTCCCTTGGTAAGGGCGTTGCCTCTGCCTCGATCGGTTCAATCCTCGAGGGAATGGGATATAAGATTACCCTTCAGAAACTTGACCCTTACCTTAATGTAGACCCGGGAACAATGAGCCCGTACCAGCACGGCGAGGTTTACGTTACAGAAGATGGTGCAGAGACAGACCTTGACCTCGGCCACTATGAAAGGTTCACCGATGCAGTGATGTCAAAAGATAACAACGTAACTGCCGGTAAGGTTTACTTCAATGTGATATCCCGTGAGAGGAAGGGAGATTACCTTGGTGCCACTGTTCAGGTAATTCCGCATATAACAGAGGAGATCAAGAGCCTGGTAAGGAAGTTAGGCGACGGTGTTGACGTTGTAATAGTTGAGATCGGTGGAACCGTAGGGGATATTGAAGGTCTACCCTTTCTTGAGGCTGTTAGACAACTTTCTCTTGAGCTGGGGAGACCGAACTATATGTTCATTCATGTTACTCATGTACCTTATATCAAAACTGCGGGAGAACTTAAGACCAAACCAACCCAGCACTCGGTAAAGGAACTTAGGGCGATCGGTATACAGCCTGACGCTATCATCTGCAGAGCGGACAGAGAACTTCCCAAGGGAATTAGGGCAAAGATTGCACTATTTTCAAATGTAAGTGAATCAGCGGTAATATCTGCTCCAGATCTTGATTACATATATGATCTTCCAAACAAATTCAAGGAACAGGGCCTTGACAGAATAGTCGCCGACACTCTGAATCTTGAACACAGGGACAGTAATCTTACAAAATGGAAAAAGGTTATCAATGTCCTGAGAAACCCTCAGATGGAGGTTGAAATAGGTGTTATTGGCAAGTATGTTGAATTGAAGGACGCTTATAAGAGCATAAACGAGGCACTAATTCACGGAGGAATTGCAAACAGGGTTAGAGTCTCGATAAAGTGGTTGAGCTCTGAAGAAATCACAGCTGACAAGGTGAATACCCTTCCTGCAATACTGATACCAGGCGGGTTTGGTGAAAGAGGGACCCAGGGAAAGATAGATGCAATAAGGATTGGTAGAGAGGAGGGAATCCCTACCTTTGGGATTTGCTTAGGTATGCAGTTAATGTCGGTTGAATTTGCAAGGAATGTTCTGGGGCTCAAGGAAGCAAATTCAACAGAATTTGAACCGGATACACCTTATCCAGTGATTGATCTGATGGAAGATCAGAAGAAGATTGACAGATTAGGTGGAACAATGAGGCTTGGGGCCTATCCATGTAATCTGCAGGAAGGAACAAAGGCTCGTGAAATCTATGGAACAAACCTAGTTTATGAACGACACCGTCATAGATACGAATTTAACAACAGGTTTAGAAGACTTTTTGAAGAGCATGGAATTGTTTTTTCAGGCCTTAGTCCCGATGGAAGACTTGTGGAAATTATGGAACTGAAAGATCATCCCTGGTTTATAGGTTGCCAGTTCCACCCTGAATTTAAGAGCAAGCCCTTTAACCCACACCCTCTCTTTGTATCTTTTATCAAGAGTGCTGTTAAGAAAATAACCCATCAGCCGGCGTAGCTCAGATGGCAGAGCGAGGCACTCGTAATGCCTAGGTCGCGGGTTCAAGTCCCGCCGCCGGCTATGATGAATTAGATGAAAATAGTTTTTTACGAAATAGAGGGCTGGGAAAAAGATACAATAAAAAAGGCTTTCCAAAAATATTCGGATATTGAACTGGTTCTAAAGGATATCCCTCTTAATGATGATAGGGATCCTGATTATGATGCGGACATAATATCAATTTTTATTTACTCTAAAATTAACAGAGAAGTATTAGACCGGTTCAGAAATCTAAAATTAATAGCAACACGTTCTACAGGTTATGACCATATAGATTTTGAGTATGCAAAGAAAATAGGTATCACCATATGCAATGTTCCAAACTACGGCGATGTAACAGTTGCTGAATACACGATCGCACTTATACTATCTCTTCTCAGGAAACTAAAACATACCTTTGATAGAGTTGAGAAAGGAATTTTTAGCAGAGAAGGTCTTAGGGGTAATGACCTATATGGTAAGACAGTAGGTGTGATTGGAACAGGAAGGATAGGTACAAAGGTCATCAAAATCCTTTCTTCCTTTGATGTAAGGATCCTTGCTTACGATGTCATTGAGAGTACTGAAATTGTAGAAAAGTACAAGGTTAAATACGTAAGTCTTCGGGAGCTACTTGAATCATCCGACATTATAACCATCCACGTTCCATATAATAAGAGTACTCATCATATGATTAACACAGAAAATATCAAACTCATTAAAAAAGGTGCATATCTCATAAATACCTCAAGAGGTCCAGTTGTTGAAACGGAGGCACTAATTGAAGCAATAAAGGAAGGTAGACTTGCCGGTATTGCCCTTGACACTTTTGAAGGTGAAGAGGTCTGGATTGAAGAGGAATTGATTTTAGCAAGGCCAGATATATCGGCAACATTACTTAAAAAGGCACTGGAAAATTTTCATCTCTTACACTGGGAAAATGCGATTTTGACCCCGCATAACGCTTACAACACAAAGGAAGCAATTCAGAGAATTTTAAATACAACAATTGAAAATATAAAAGTCTTTATTGATAAAGGCTTATGTCCCAGTTCAGTGTAATGATTAGGTAAAAAATAAATAATGCGACTAATTATCAATAGATAATAAATATATAATAAAACTAATATGCGGATTTTACATAAGGTTAATATAATGCCACTTATATAAACAGTATACAATGTAATACATATTACATACAATTGTAGGTGATGTAAAGCTTAAATAACATATATTAGAGCTTGACTGTAATACATACAGGTATTATAATTAAGGTATGATCTCTTATAGGAGGGCTTAGTAATGAGAGGGGTTATATCTCTTCGTATTGAATCATCACTTCTTGATGAGCTTGATAGGGCTGTAAAGGAAGAGGGAAAGTCCAGGACGGGTCTAATTAAGGAAGCTATAAGGTATTATCTTCAGCATTTAAAAAGGGGGAAAAATCAGGAAGGTTTTGTGCCTTTTCTTGAGTATAGGAAAGTGAATGAGGAGCTTAAAAATGCCATGGACAGGATTGCTAAACTTGAGGCTGAAAACGCTGAGCTTAAAAAGGAAAATGAAATGTTAAAGGGAGGCCAGAAAAAAAGGAGATGGTTCTTTGGATAATTAATTAGCAAGGCTCTCGATTAATAGTTGAATAAATAGGCTTAACAATTCCTTCGGGCGTTGAGTCTTCAAAGTCACGAGGCACACCAAGTTCTTCTATGCAGTTAACTAAGTCATGATAGAATTCTGCGACCTTCACAAGTCCTGTTTCTTTTCCAACCTCGTTAAATAATCTTATTTTATCTGTGGCCTTTCCTTTTCCTCTCTCAACTATAGCCCCAGCATGACCAAAGGATACGCCTTCAAGTCCTTCCTGAAACTTTCCTGCAACAAAGGCAGCAACGGGTTTGTTCCACTTTCCATCTTTGTAAAGTTCAAGTATCTTTTCTGCAGCTTGCTCTTCGTAGGTTCCACCGACCTCGCCCTGTATAATGAGTCCCTTTACATTATCATCCTCTGCAACAGCTTCAATTGCATCGGAAAAGGTTGTGCATGAAATTATGTCACCGCCTAAGGCAAGAGCCATATACACGCCCCATCCTCTCCTCATGAACATCTCCGCTGTTGTAGTAGTTAGACCTCCTGATTTGCTTAGGATGACAAGGCCACCATCTCTATAGGCAATTGAGGGATCTTTTCCACCAATTGCACCGATTCTTGCAGGTATCCTTGGAACTATGCATCCAAGGGAAGTCGGACCAACTATGGTTACATCTCTTTCCTTAGCGTAATGATAGAAGTAAACGGTATCTCTTATAGGGACATGCTCTGTGATTATGTATATTACCTTTATGCCGGCGTCAATTAATTCAATAACAGCATCTTTAACGGAAGCAGGTGGAACGTATATTAATCCTGTATTTATATCGTTGAGCTCTTCTCTGGAAATTGCTTCCTTGACTGTGTTGAAAACAGGGACACCAGCAACTTGCTGGCCTCCTTTCCCCGGAGTCACCCCGGCCTTGATTATTCCAGGGTAAAGATTCTGGGTTTCGGTAACTACCTGAGAAGCTTCTCTTCCTGTAATACCGATTACTATGACTTTTGTTTGATCATTGAGATACTTTGTTCCTACTGTCCAGCTTTTTTCCATTTAAATATTCTACCCCTTTTTGTAGTAGTGGATCAAGCGTGATCCAAAAAGTAAAAGGGCAAATACGGAGTTTATCCATATCAGAAAAATAACCACTGTGGAAAGAGAACCATAAAAGATATTACCTCTAAAGAGGGTTGAAAGGTACCATGTGAAGAGGATCTGGGAAAGGGATATGGCAACTGCAACAATGAAGGAAACAATGAAGACCCTTGAAAGTCCCTTTCTGCTTTTAAAGAAGCTTGCATATAAAAGGAAGATCAGAGCTGTGCCAGGGATGAAGTAGACAACATCAACAAACCTTGTTAGAAGAGAGGGTAAGAAGATCTTGACGTAAAGGCTGGCGCCAAAGGAAATTGACAGCACTATTGAACCCGTTATCAGGTATACGGGTAGAATTAGCCAAAGGGTTACGCCTCGTTTCAATTTTAGGGTACCTTCGCTGACCGATGAAAAAGCGATGTTGAGGGTCCTCATAAAATTCACTGAAAAGATATATGAAACTATTAGCCCCACAGCGGAGATTCTCCCTGCTCTATCCTTTACTTCGAGCAGTTCGCTGAGGATCCTGTGGGTGTATTCTGGAAACATTGATTTTAGGATCCTTTCAAGCTCTCTCGGATCAACAAAAGGCAAATAACTGGCAAGGCTAAGGAAAACAAGGGTCAATGGTGCCAGTGACAGGAGAAAGCTGTAAGTTAGGGCTGATGAATGATAAATAATGTTTACCTTAAGGAAATCCCTGATCCCTTGGGAGACTGCCCGCAGGAGTTTGAGAGCTGTGTTCATATATACTGTATAGCACTTTCTCACCGGTGAATGTAGTGAAAGAGTATGTATTTCCCGATATTCTTCTGAAGTATTCAGGGAGTATGGGTACCTTTCCTTTCCCGCCGGGCAGGTCAACAGCATAGGTTGGGATTCCATAGCCGCCTATCTTCCCCCTGAGGTATGAAATGATCTCAAGGCCTTTTTCAAGTGTGGTTCTGAAGTGCATTGCACCTTTGATGGGATCGCAGTGGAAGATGTACTGGGGTTTGACTTTTATTGTTGTGAGTTTCTTCATCAGACTGAGCATCGTTTCCGGGTGATCGTTGACACCCTTCAAAAGTACAGTTTGATTTATCACAGGTGTGCCTGTTTTGAGAATGTTATCCACCGCCTTTTGTGCAAGTTCTGTAACTTCGTTGGGATGGTTAAAGTGAGTGGAAATCCAGATTGGCTGATATCTTTCAAGAATCTCAAGGAGATTCTTATCAAAGAAGCGCTGGGGAGTTAAAACCGGCATTCTCGTGCCTATTCTGATAATTTCAACGTGTTTTATCTTTCTTATCTCACTAAAAATAAACTCAAGCTTTCTGTTTGACAGGCTGAGAGGCTCGCCCCCGGAAAGGATCACTTCTCTGATAGATGGGGTTTCTTTTATGTAATTGAGCATCTGTAAAATTTCATTTTGGGTCCTCGACCTCTCACCATCTCCGAATATCCTCTTCCTCATGCAGTGTCTACAGTAAACCGGACAGAAGGTTGTCAGACTCATCAGGACCCTATCTGGGTAGCGATGGGTCAGCCCGGGCAGAATGGTTTCTTCTCTGAATGGGTTGGGATCCCCGTCCCTCTGGGCTTCCGGGTCCATCTCAACACTTCTGGGTATAGCCTGAAGCCTAATTGGATCCTCTGGATCTTCTGGGTTTATAAGGGAGAGGTAGTAGGGGGTGATGGCAAAAGGATATCTACCCCTGGTCTCTTTGAATCCCTCTATTTCTTCAGGCAATAGCTTCAGATATTTTCCAATTGTTTTCAAATCCTTAATCCTGTGTTGTATCTGCCATCGGTAATCTAACCATAACTCTTCTGGAACATTGTTAAAGAAGTCCCTCATGAGTATCTGATTTTAATAAGAAAGGCGGGGGTGGCGTATAACCAACCCCCATGCTACCGAAGCTCCCCTCCCGCTTGCCTTCTAAAACCAAACACTGTTTTAAATTGAAACTCAATTACAATAAAGATTTTAAGGAAGAGCGATGTATGATATATATCATAATACTTTAGTGGGTTGAGCTAAAATGAGAAGGATAAAGCCGGACACCTATAATAAATAGAGAAATGGAACTTCAGTTACTGGTAGTCCTGATTATCGCCTTTCTTGTGCTTGGTCCTGAACGCATGATGGATCTGGCAGTAAAGCTCGGTGAGATGATGAGGAAGATTAGAGAAATGTGGGATGAGATCCGGGTACAGTCCTACATGGAGGAGATAAATAAAAAGGTCATGGAGGAAGAGACTGTTGAACTTGACGAGAGGACTGTTGATGAGACAGAGGATGAATTTGAGGAGGAGGGCGATTATACTGAATCACTGACGGAGGAAAAAAGGGAAAATGAGCACCCAGGAGCAGGATCTCCCGACGATGTCCCTCACCGAGCACCTGAGGGAACTGAGGGTAAGGCTACTTAGATCGCTGATCGCCTTTTTAATATGTTCCTTCGGTTCCTTTTACTTTGCAAGGTACGTTTTTGAATTTCTCAAGGAACCTGTAATCAAGTCATACCCGGATGTTGAACTCATTACTCTTTCACCAACAGAGCCTCTATTCATCCTTATAAAGATTTCCCTTACCGTTGGTCTGATAATTGCATCCCCCGTAATCCTTTATGAGCTCTGGCGCTTTGTTGAGCCCGCCCTATACCCTCATGAACGGAAGCTATTTATCCCCCTCCTTCTATCCTCAATCTTCTTATTTGCTCTTGGTGGTTTCTTTGCCTACTATGTCGTACTCCCTCTTGCTCTCAAGTTTCTTTTGGGTCTTGGTTTTTCACAGCTTTCGGCGACTCCCTACCTTTCGGTAAACCTTTACGTTGGATTCATTCTTAAGATGCTCATAGCCTTCGGGATAGCCTTTGAGATGCCGGTTTTCCTATATATGCTTCAGAGGGCAGGGGTTGTAAATGAACGTCAGCTTAAAAAGTTCAGAAGGTACTTCATAGTTGTCGCCTTTCTTATAGGGGCGCTTATAGCTCCAGATGTTTCAACTCAGGCACTGATGGCGGTTCCACTCCTTCTCCTTTATGAGATATCAATAATTCTTGGCAGGCTTGCTGTAAGGAAAAAAACGAAATCTATTGAGGAGGTCCAATGAAGTACAGAGAATTTCAAGGATTAAGGCTTTCTGAGATCGGGATAGGTACCTATCTTGGAGACCTTGATGATGACACCGACATGAGATACAGGGAAACCATAAGGCTCGGTGTTGAGATGGGAGTAAATGTTATAGACACAGCTATAAACTACAGGTATATGAAGAGCGAGAGGGTAATAGGGGACCTTTTAGAGTCGGGCGAGGTGAATAGAGAAAATGTGTTCATTTCTACGAAGGGAGGATACATTCCCTTTGACGCGGATGATACTAAGGATCCAAAAGAGTTCTTTGAAGATAACTTTCTGAAACCGGGTCTTGTTGATACCAATGAGATGACACCCCAGGGTCACTATCTCGGTAAAAGATTCCTGAAATGGTGTTTTGAGAAGAGCCTTGAGAACCTCAAAACTGACTACATTGATGTTTATTTTGTCCATAACCCTGAGGAACAGCTCCTTTTCTGTGAAAAGGAAGATTTTTACAGGAAGCTCAGGGAGGCCTTTGAGCTATTAGAGGACTTAGTCGCCCAGGAAAAGCTCCGCTACTACGGACTTGCCACCTGGAACGGTTTCAGGGTCTCTCCCTCTGCAAGGCAGTACCTTAACCTTAGGGAAATTTATGAGATAGCACAAGAGGTTTCAGGGGGCGATAATCACTTTCGCTTTATCCAGCTTCCCTACAACCTTGGGATGCATGAGGCTTTCAGCCTTAAGAACCAGTCCTGCAGGGGAACTTTTTTATCAACTCTTAAGTGTGCAGAAGAGCTCGGTATCTATGTTTACACAAGTGCCAGTATATACCAGGGGCAGGTTATCGGAAGGGTTCCTGAAAAGATAAAGGAGTTCTTTGGGCTTGAGAAAGATGTACACGTTGCTCTGCAATTTGTAAGAAGCACGCCGGGCGTTGGCACTGCCCTTGTGGGAATGAGCAGGACCGACCATCTCAGGGAAAACCTGGAAGCTCTAAGCGTTGAGCCAGTAAGGGAAGATAAATTTTTAACGTTATTCAAATAACTTTCAGGACAACTGATATGTGATTGATACCTTGGTCTCTTTGGGATAGGGTACCCTTTCAGCGATCCTGAAAATTAGATCTGCAATGGGGGGAGCAACGATCAATAAATTCCTCACTCTCGCAGAAATGAGGGACCGAAGGATCTTAACCCTTCTGAGATACTTCACCCTTGAGGAAAGCTCTGACAAACTGGTACTGAAAACTTCCGATCCCCATCACTGTGAGTCATTAAAAAAGTTGATTGTTGAAAAGCTGGGAGAGATCAGCGGGCAGGTTATGGTCGTTCTTGAAGGAGAAAGCAAAAATGGATCCTCAATGGAAGAGAAAGAGCGAGTCAATATCCCTAACGGCCTCAATTTGCGTTATTCCTTCACAAATTTCGTTGTTGGAGATGGAAATAGAACCGCTTATCAGGTTGCTCTTGATGTAGCCAAAGGACCAGGCAAGATGTACAACCCTTTCTTCCTTTATGGTCAGGTTGGACTTGGTAAGACCCATCTCCTTCAAGCAATTGGGAATTACTGCCATGACAGAGGGCTTAATGTCATGTATGCATCGGCTAATGACTTTTCCGAGGAGATGGTTGAGGCAATCAAAAGGGGGAAGATAAGGGAATTCAGGAACCGTTATAGGGCTATGGATGTATTGATCGTTGATGATATTCAGTTTCTTTCTGGAAAAACAAGGACCCAGATAGAATTCTTCAATATTTTTAATCACATGTATTTGAATGAAAAACAGATAGTACTTGCCTCCGACAGACATCCCAGGGAATTGAAAGATGTTTCAGATAGATTAATAAGCAGGTTTGAAGGTGGAATTATCGTTGAAATAGAACTTGATAGAGATACCAAAATTGAAATAATTCGTCAGAAATTGAGAGACCTTAATTTGACCCTGGGCGAAGATTCGGTAGAGGAACTTGCGAGGACAACCAAAGACAATGTCAGGGAAATTGAAGGGCTTTTGAGGTTTATAAAAGTATCTGGGAAGGTAGAGTTAAGAGCTTTACCCTCTGGTGATTCTCATTTTGACGGAATTATGGAAATTGTTTCAACTCATTTTGGCGTTGAGAAGTGCGACCTTGTTAACAGAGGTGGATCACGGCGTTTGAACAGGGCACGCCATGTTGCAATGTATCTTTGCAGGAAGCTTACCGACGCCTCGTTAATAGAAATAGCCAGAGGTTTCGGGAGGAAGGATCACTCAACGGTTATTTACGGTATAAAGAGGGTTGAAAGAGAAAGGGAAAGGGACAGGAAGTTCAGGCTAATGCTGGACTTCCTTGAGGAAAAGGCGCTGGAAAGGTTAAAGGGTTAATCCATATCCTCCTTTTCCAGCACCTGATCCTTATCCAGCTTTTCAACCTCAAGGTCATAAAACCTTCCGTCAAGTTTCTTGAGTATCTTGGGAAGAGTTGTGTATTCCATCTCCTCTGCGGGAAGTCTGTGGGGTTCAAAGATGCCCTGGCGTCTAAGTATGTCAGCCATCTCCTGGGCTGTTTGCCTGGCTTTATCAAAGGCGGGATCCCTGAAGAGATCTGTTGGACCCACCAGCTTACCTTCAGAAACCTGGTAACCGCCCGCTATGACCCTTGGGGGTCCATCAAACCTTGAGGGTCTTGCATCTTCAAAAGAAACGGGCATAAGCGGTCCGTTATGGGAGCCCCTCATCCATCCCTCAACTATCCATGGTCTTGCGAAGGGTTCAAGGACTTCTCCAACAGCAGGGAAACCGCTCTGGGCTCTGACGATCATGACCGGGTCGTCCTTTCCAACATACTGGCCTGCCATAAGCGAAAGCCTCTGGGTTGATGCGGTAGCTGCTATCTCACCGTCGTAGTTGCGGTAAACGTTCTTAACCACATATTTGCCCACAGAACCTATAAGGGCAAGGAGATCGTAAGTCTCGGAAGGCGTATTCAGCTTTACGGCTTTGCCTGTGTAGACGTCAAGAACCTCAAAGGAAAAACCGTCATGCATTTTTGGATCGATGACAAGCCCGGCGGTATTCATAGGGTCAGCGAACATTTCGTAGAGAGGGAGGTTCCAGGCGCTGGGGGATGTTTTGTCGGCAAAGAAGACAAGAACTGGTTCCGAGGGCCTTTCCTCAAACTCCATTTCAGCTACACCGGGTCCGAGGCCCTTGATGTTTCCACTGAAGGCATCGGTAAGGAGATCCTGACCCGCACCGTAAAGCTTGAGCTTCTTGGCGACATCCGTCCCCCTTTCAAAGGCATCCCATGCAATTTTGTGAACGATCTCACTGTCCACACCATGCTGGTGGGTCATCACTATGGCTATGTCATCACCGCAGGTAAGAATATCGGTGTCAATAAGGTTCCCCTTCTGCTTTTCCTGTTCTACAAATTCCTTTACTGTTTGAACCACCTCCGGGTGAGTGTCTGAGTGACCTACGTATCCCCCTATGTCAGCCTTTATCACGCTGAAGGTTATCTTCATGACAGGAACCTCCTTTTTCTCCTATTGAATTTACAATGAATTATAGCACATGGGGTTTGGGGTAAAGTTCGCTCTAACCATTCTGGCAATTTTATTTACATTAAGCGTCCTTGCTGACTTCATCGCACCATACCCCTATGACCTTCAGAATCGGAAGGCTCCCTATCACCCACCCACAAAGGTTCATGTCTTTGAAGATGGAAATCTTGCATACCCCCACATTCATCGCTACAGCCTTGTAGACCCTCTCTTCAAGGTTTACAGGGAAGATAGATCTGTAAAATGCAGGCTCAAGTTCTTTACTCTTACAGATCACGGTTTTAAACTTATCGGAGTTGAGGAGCCTTGCAGGCTTTATCTCCTTGGGGGTGATAAGCTCGGGAGAGACGTCTTTTCAAGACTCCTGTACGGATCAAGGTACTCCCTTGGAGTTGGAATAATTGGGACTATTGTCACTTTCCTGATAGGTGCTGTAGCTGGGGGTATTTCGGGTTACTTTGGAGGCAGGGTAGACGCCCTAATGATGCGGCTTGTTGAGATCCTCATGTCTATACCGACTTTTTACCTCCTCCTGTCACTTAGGGCAGTTTTTCCCCTTGAGATGACGAGCGGACAGATCTTCCTGATGATCGTTTTCATTCTCTCTTTCTTGGGGTGGGCCGGACTTGCGAGGGTTGTCAGGGGCATGGTGCTCTCTATAAGAGAAAAGGAGTATGTCCTTGCTGCAAGGACTTACGGTGCAGGCACGTTCAGGATCCTCAGAAAACATGTTTTGCCAAACACTTACTACTACCTCATAGTTTCGGCGACCCTTTCTATCCCTGCTTACATAATTGGTGAGGCGGCGCTGTCGTTACTGGGTCTTGGCATTCAGGAGCCGGAGCCAAGCTGGGGGAATATGCTCTCCGAAGTTAGGAGTATCAACGTACTCTCCTCACACCCATGGCTCCTAACACCGGGCGTCATGATCTTTCTAACTATCCTTGCCTTCAACATCCTGGGTGACAATCTTCTAAGGAAGAGATGAAGGTCAGGATTAGAAGGTCAGGAACAATATTTATAGGCGTTACGCTCTTCATGGGGATCGCAGCAGCAAACACGGGAAACAACCTGATCTATGTGATAGTGTCCGCAATGCTCTCTGTGATGCTGGCCTCTGGTGTTGCGTCGATAATAAATATCCGTAAACTCCGGCTCAGGGCGGTGCCACCCCCGGAGGTTTATGCCGGAAAGAGGTCATGGGTAAGACTCATTATCCACAGGGACATTACTCTTCCTTCCTTTCTCCTAAGAGTGAACTGTGGAGAGGGTGAGGCCTTCGTGCCCCTTGTTTGGAAAACGCCGGCAGAGGTGGAGGTTCCTGTGACCTTCCCTGAGCGCGGTATGGTGGA
>JALTVH010000115.1 GCA_027049085.1 Aquificaceae bacterium
CTTCTTGATGCTGTGAGGACCTTTCATGCTTTTTGATCTGCTGAGGGAACTCTTCGGATTCAGGGACCTCGTGGATATTCTGACCGTAGCGGTGTTTATATACGGGGTGATCTATTTCCTTGTTGAGACGAGGGGATTTCAGCTCCTGCGGGTACTCGTCTTTGCGGGGGTTTTCTGGTTTGTGGCAGAGGTCATTCAGCTGAGGACCCTTTCCTGGATGTTCGAGAAGCTCTGGACGATAGGTCTTTTTTCTATCGTTGTTGTCTTTCAGCCGGAAATAAGGAAGGCAATAGCCCGGATTGGGGAAAGGACAAAAGTGATCAAGCTGTCTTCTTTAGAGGAGAGAACAATTGAGAGGATCGTTAGAGCCTGCAGATTCATGTCCGACCGCCAGATCGGTTCTCTGATAGTTATTGAGCGTTCTCATAATATTGAAGACCTCATTGAGGGTTGCGTCCAGCTTGATGCCGAGGTCACTGTTGAGCTCCTCATTACTCTTTTTTATCCACCCACACCACTGCACGATGGCGCTGTAATAATCAGGGGTGACAGGATCGCCTTTGCCTCCTGTGTTCTCCCTCTTTCAAGAACCGCCGACCTTCCCAAAAAGTACGGGACAAGGCACAGGGCGGGGCTTGGCATTACCGAGGAGAGCGATGCGATAGCTGTTATAGTTTCTGAAGAGACAGGTGAGATTTCCCTTGCGGTTGAGGGTAAACTGGAAAGGAACCTTGAGCCTGAGGAGCTCAGGGTAAGACTTACAGACCTTATGGGGCTTGGTGATGAGGGTGCTTAGGTATATCTTTGTGGCTCACTGGCGGTATAAGGTCTCAGCCCTTGCCATATCTGTTATTCTTTGGGGTGTTGTAAACTTTGGGAGCAGGACTGCGGTGACCCTATCAAGATACGTTGATATTGAGGGTCAAAAGGAAGGATACGTTTATAAAATTGAACCGGAAAGAGTTGATATTACCGTTTACGTTGTTGAAAGGCTTCTGCTCTCTAAGTTTCTTGGACAGGTTAGAGCTGAGATTGATGTTTCTGGCCTTGAGGAAGGACTTTATGTTTTAAAGGCACGGGCGGTATCGCCCGTACCTGTGCTTATTCACCCAACAGGTGTTGAACCACCTATGGTGAGGGTCAAGATCACCCGCAAGAGAAGGAACTTCCGCAGCCACAGGACCCGGTAGCGTTGGGATTTCTGATGGTGAATCCACCGCCCATGAAGTCAACAACGTAGTCAAGCTCAGCGCCATTGATGTAGGGCATGGAGAAGGCATCTATGACAACCTTAACACCGCCCTGTTCAAAGACGTGGTCGTTTTCCTCAACGTTGTCATCAAAGCCCATTGCGTACTGGAATCCTGAGCATCCACCGGGAACGACCCTTACCCTGAGGATGGGATTCTCAATATTGTTTTCCTTGGCTACCTTGAGGATCTCTTCTGCTGCCTTTTCAGTGATTTTAAAGGTCATCGTTGCCTGCTGTTCCTGCATCATTAACCTCCTATATTAGAATTTGCTTATAAGATACTACCTCAAGATAGCTTCTTTATGACGTAAGTCAAGGGATAGAAGAGGAAGCCTGTTACAAAACCAAGGAGAAATGCTATAAGGACAACAAGACCCAAAGGGAGACTCGGGGTGGTCAGGGATCCGCTGAATTTAACGGAAACAGAGGTCTCAACATTCAGAAGAAAGAAGTAAATAAACAGAGCGAGGATAAGGATCATGGTCAGTAGAGAGAAGTATCTTTTCATCTCTTTAGATTGTTAACCACTATTTCAAGAAGTTCAAGAGCTTTCAGGGCGGAACCGGGATCCGCTATTCCCTTCCAGGCGATGTCATAGGCAGTTCCGTGATCTGGAGAGGTCCTCGGAAAAGGGATCCCTATGGTCATGTTAACACCTTCACTGAAGGCATAAACCTTGAAGGGGATCAGAGCCTGATCGTGGTACATGCACAGAAAAAGATCGTATTCTTCCGGCTTTGTGAAGGCTGTGTCTGGTGATAGGGGTCCCTCTGCTCTGATTCCCTCCTCTTTTAGTTCCTCAACTGCAGGACGTATCTCTTCAATCTCTTCGGTGCCGAACTCCCCGCCTTCACCTGCGTGGGGATTTAGACCGAGCACGCCAATGGTGGGCTTGATCCCGAAGAATCTCTCAAACTCCCGGTGAGCGAGCTTTCCCACTTTAACTATCCTTTCCATCCTCACAAGCTCAACAGCATCCCTTAGCGGTAGATGGGTTGAAAGCGGAATTACCTTAATCCTTTCAGAGTACATGAGCATAGCGTAATTCTCTGTGTTAGCTGAGCGTGCCAGATACTCGGTCTGACCCGGGAATGAAAAACCCGCCTTTCTTGCCCAGTACTTGTTGATGGGCATGGTCAGGAGGCCGTCCACCAGGTCTGTGAGCGCATCGGCGGTCGCCCTTGCAAGGGAAGCCACCGCCATCCTGCCTGATTGAACCGAGGGCTGGTAGAGGTTGCCCTTTCCTTTCACTTCAACAACGTAAATTCCAGGTATCTTCGCCCTTTCTGGAGAATCAATAGTTTCAAAGGAAGCTGAGATGCCGAGTAGGCTGAGGGCCCTACGAAATACTTCAGGCTCACCGTAAATAAAATATTGATTGTCTTTTTTAAAGGCATGGACAAGATGTGCGGTAAGCTCCGGACCTATCCCTGCGGGATCTCCAAGAGTGATACCTATCTTACTCAAAGTACTCGGCACCACAGTTTTCCGTTTCCCAGACGACAACTTTTTTGAGGGAAGGGAACCTTTCCTTTACCCTTTTGTAAACCCACCTTGCAACGTTTTCCGCACTCGGCGAAAAGTCAAAGACCTCATTGAGATTTGTATAATCAGGGATTATTTCCTTCAGATAGCTGTCAACTTCAATAAAATCCACACCCATACCACCGGCGTCAAGCTTCTCTGCCCCTATAAAAACCTCAACTTCCCAGGTGTGACCGTGGAGGGGCTCCGGTTTGCCATGGTAATCGGTCAGGAAGTGGGCTGCATTAAACTTCCTCCTGACCCTGATCGTCCACGGCATACTTTCTTACCTCTTTAAACATTGTCTTAGATCTGTACATCCTTTTGTCGGCTATATCAAGGAGCTCATTAAGGGTATTACCGTCCCTCGGAAAGCAGGCGTAGCCGACGCTTAGAGTTATGGTTATATCTCCATAGGTAACCTTCATGTCGCTTACAAGCCTGTTGGCTATTTCAAGAACGTTTGATCCCTTTTCTGCGGGCAGGACTACAAGGAACTCATCACCGCCCCAGCGGGCTATCATGTCGTACTCCCTCAAGCTCATCCTCAGCTTGTCCACTATTTTCTTCAAGACTACATCCCCTGCATTGTGACCGTATTTGTCATTAACGTTTTTGAAATCATTGAGGTCAATAAGGAGAATACAGAACTCCTCATTCAGCCTCCTTGCTTTCTTCATTTCTTCCTTTATGTACTCTTCTATAAAGTTTCTGTTGTAAGCCTTGGTAAGGGGATCGTAGAAAGCTGTGTGTTCAAGCACTCTGACCGACCTCAGGTAGTGTCCGAGCCTGATTACTGAATAGGCTATCAGAAGGTAGCCTACACCTGTGGCAATGTAAAAGAAGAAGGTAATAGTCTGATTTGTGAAGAATATGTATATCCTTGAAATGGTTACCAGCATAACCCCTGCAAAGAAGACTATGAGCTCCGTAACCCCTTTATTTTTGAAAGCCACAAAAAGAAGGGTAAGGGTGACCATCGAGAGGAGAACAAGCTCATAAATGAGAGTTTCCTTAAGTATCATCAATGTCTTCACCCCTCAGTAACCGCCGGGCATAGTTCACACATGCAAGCACCATAAACCACAGGGCATGTTTGTGTGTGTCCTCAAAGTTTTCAACAACTTCATAAGTCCCATCCTCTCTTTTAATAACGGAAATATATTCAAAAGCTTGAACAGCAAGTTGCTTGTTGGTAACCTTCTGAAGAATCCTTTCCTTTACCCAGTCGGGGAGAGGTTCCGCCTTATTGTTACTCATTGATGGACTCCGATAAGGTCAGATACAAAGAGCGGACGCACATCAAAAAAGAGCCCCCCTAAATGAAAACCATAGGTGAAACCCAGTAACATATAATAACCCTTTTCAAGTTGTTTACTCCTGTAATTTGATCCCACTGCCTTATCAATGATTGCTCCGTCTTTAAGTAAGAGGAAAAGAGTGTTCTGGTAAGGAGATGTTGCCATGATATGACCGTCTTCAATCCATTGATAGGAATTTCTTTCGGAAAATGAAATTATCGTGAATCCTTCTTTTATAGCCTTTATCAGCTCATCTTTGCCGGTAACCTTACTTTTAGACAGTATTACGTTTCTCATAATTCTGAAGGAAATTCTGTAATCAGGGAATAAGAACCTTGTCTTGACGTCCCTCAGGTAAAGGAGAACGTGGTGGTCATGGCCTCCAAGTACTCTTGACTGCCAGCCTTCCTCAAGGTATCTCTGTGCGTAATACAATGTATTTACAAGCTTTTTTAAATTATTGATGACAATCTTTTTTGTTAAGGGCAGGATAAGTAATCCTGCAATAACGTAGAGGAAGAATTTTACCCTGGATTGAAAGAGGGCATCTCTGAGGTCTATCAGTTCAAAGAACAGTTCCTTGTCTTTGGAAAGCCTCCACCGGTACTTTTCTCTGAAGTGATGGGCAATTACCTTAAGGTCTTCAACCTCAAGGATGTCACCGAGGAGATTTCCCTCTTCATCATTGAGTTTAACTTCTTTGCCAGCAATTATAGAATCGTGAT
>JALTVH010000116.1 GCA_027049085.1 Aquificaceae bacterium
CTACCGATCTGGAAGGACTTTATGGCGGTGGCTGCTTCCAAGTACCCTGATGAGGACTTCCCTATGCCGGAAGGGACCATTGAGGTGCTTATAAATCCAAAGGATTACGTGATTGCAGATGAAACTTGCCCTGGAATAAAGATGGTCTTCGTTGAGGGAACGGAACCAAAGCTCACCTGCTCTGACCTTGAGAACATAATCCAGTAACTTTACGCTTTGGCAAGAAATAGAGGAATGTCAAGGTGGTGAATGATAAAGGAGGTAACGCTCCCTAAAAATAGCTCCTTTATCCTCCCCTTGCCGTAAGCACCCATAAATAGAATGTCAATACCTCTATCCCTGCAAAACTCAACTATCCTTTCCTCTGGCAAACCCGAAAGACAGTGACACTCATAATCATCACCGAGAACAGTGTCAATTCTGTCCTTGTACTTTTTGAGATCACCCTCCTCCTCCTCAACTGCAAGGACGTGAACCTCGTATCCAAGGTGGGCTCTCATAGAATTGCAGATTTCAAGAGCCCTGTGGGCGCTGTCACTGCCGTCGTAAGCAACAAGAGCCCTTCGGACTTCCCTCTCCTGCTCGGGAACTATCAGTACAGGTGACCTGCTCTGCCTCGCAACCTTCTCTGCGTTGGAACCTATCATGATCCCTTTCACCGGCTTTTTCCCCACCCTTCCAACAATGATCAGGTCTTCCCTTTCACCCTGAGCAGTTATTTCCTTATAAGGGACACCCACCGTCTGCGTTACCGAAACCTTTACGCCTCTCTCTCTACCCCGAGCTGAAAACTCATCAAGTATCGAACCGCCCTGAGTCTCAAGAAAGTCCTTGATCTTTCCTGAAATACCCTCATAGTATGTAAAGCCAAGAACCCCTGCAAGATCTGCAAGGAAACTCTCTTCCATCAACCTGACGTCAATTATGTACATCCCGAGAACAGGAACATCCCATATCTTTCCCAGCTTAAAGGCAATTTCAGAGGCAGTAATAGACGCGGGGGAGCCATCAACCCCAACTATGATCCTATTAAACATCCAAGTTCTTCACCTCTTTTGCATAGGTCTCTATAAACTCTCTCCTTGGCTCAACCTGCTCGCCCATCAGTATGGTAAAGATCCTGTCTGCCTCTACAGCATCCTCAACGGTAACTCTCACAAGCCGCCTTGTTGCAGGATCCATAGTCGTTTCCCAGAGTTGATCTGGATTCATCTCACCCAGACCTTTATATCTCTGAATCTCCATTCCGCTTCTGGCAAGGTCAAGGAGGACAGAGTAGATTTCACCTGGTTTTGATACCTCCTTTTTCTTTGAATCTATACCCACCTCTGCAGGCATCCTGACATTTATACCTTCAAGGACGTGCTTGTAAGAAAGGGAAGAGAGAAACTCTGCATCTACAAGAACCCTCGTTCCCAGTCTATCATCGTAAAGTATCAGGTCGTAAGCACCCTCAAAGTCATCGTACCTTAGCTCCGTCCTGAAATCGGGGAGTTCCTCAGAAAGCTTCTGAGCCAGTGCTCTTGCTCTCTCTTCTTCCCTGAGGTCTTCCTCACGGGCACCGTTTTTTAAGAGGAAGTTAACCACCTCTTCTCCTTTGCTCTTGACAAGAGATCTGTAACTCTCATCATACTCGTGAATGTTCTTTAAAAACCTTATTAGCTCGTCACCTCTTATTTCACTCCCCACACCATCCCTTATCCATCCGTGCTCCTTTATTATTGAGAAGAGAAACTCCTCAAGCTCCCTGTCATCCTTAACGTACATCTCCTTCTTTCCCCGCTTTACCCTGTAAAGGGGAGGAAGAGCTATAAATACGTAGCCGTTCTCAACAAGGGCAGGCATAAACCTGTAAAAGAAGGTCAGAAGGAGAGTCCTGATGTGGGAACCGTCAACGTCCGCGTCGGTCATCAGTATTATCCTGTGATACCTGAGCTTGGAAAGGTCAAGGTCCTCACCTATACCGCAACCCAGGGCGCTTACTATTGCCTTGACCTCTTCATTAGCAAGTACCTTGTCAACCCTTGCCTTCTCAACGTTTATAATCTTTCCCCTCAGGGGGAGGATCGCCTGAAATCTCCTGTCCCTTGCCTGTTTGGCAGAGCCTCCGGCAGAGTCTCCCTCAACGATGAAAAGCTCACACTTTTCCGGATCCTTCTCTGAACAGTCCGCCAGCTTTCCCGGGAGGATCCCGTCCTCTAAAGGAGACTTCCTCCTTACGAGCTCCTTTGCCTTCTTTGCCGCTTCCCTGGCCAGGGCAGCTTCTACCGCCTTCTCAACTATGAGACGGAGGATCTCCTTGTTCTTCTCAAAATAATCTGTTAAAAAGTCGTAAACTATTGAATCAACTATGTTTTTTACATTCTGATTGCCGAGCTTGGTCTTGGTCTGCCCCTCAAACTGGGGCTCAGGAACCTTGCAGGAAACAACTGCTATCAGTCCTTCCCTTATGTCCTCACCGGTGAACATGGTCTTGAGCTCTTTGGAAAGCTTGAGGCTTTCTGCCAGCCTCATAACCGCCTTGGTGAGACCGCTCCTGAAGCCCGTAACATGAGTTCCCCCCTCAATGGTCTTTACGTTGTTAACGAAGCTGTCAAGGATCTCCCTGTAGTCTTTGACATATCTGAAAGCAACATCAACGATAACCCTGTCCCTTTCCCCCTGAATCCTTATCACTTCCTTAAAGAGGGGATCCTTGCCCTGGGAGAGAAACTCCACAAGGTCACCTATCCCCTGCTCAAACCTGTAAACGATCTCCTTTCCCGTTCTCTCGTCGTGAAGCTTGAAGGTTACCTCTGGATTCAGGTAAGCGAGCTCTCTGAGGCGCTTCTCTACAAGGTCAAACTTTATTCTTGTGGTTTCAAAGATCTCGGAATCAGGCTTGAAGGTTACCTTTGTTCCATTTCTTGTGGTGTTTCCAACAACCTTCAGCTCGTGGGCTGGCTCACCCCTGTGGTACTCCTGTCTGTAGATCTTTCCTTCCCTGTAAACCTCAACCACAAGCCACTCGGAAAGGGCATTTACAACAGAGGCACCAACGCCGTGGAGTCCACCGGAGTAGGCATAAACCTTTTTCTCAAACTTTCCACCCGCCCCGAGCATGGTAAAGACCATCTCCACTGCTGGCTTGCCAGTCTCGGGATGAATGTCAACGGGTATGCCCCTCCCATCATCTTCAACTGTAATAGACCCATCATCGTGAATTGCCACAGATATGTTGCGGGCATATCCCGCCATCGCCTCATCAACGGAGTTGTCAAGGATCTCCCAGATGAGGTGGTGGAGGCCCCTTTCCCCTATGTCGCCTATGTACATTGCGGGGCGGAGGCGAACGTGCTCAAGACCAGTGACAGCTTTTATATCTTCAGCGGTGTACTCAGGATTTTTCATAACTTAATTATAACTTATAATAAATATATCTTCCACAGCTTGGACAAACTTCAATTGATTTGTCTTTTAACATCTTTGAAAAAAGAACATCAGGAACTTTCATCCCGCAACCTGTACATACTTCCTCCTCAACCTTAACTATTACTCCATTCTCAAATCTTTTTCTTGCCTCTTCATAGAAATTTAATAAACTCTGTTCAACCGATTTACACCTTTCCTCCCTCTGCTTTACCAGATCTTCAAGTTTTCTTTTTCCTGCCTTTTCTTCATAATCAAGGTCATCAAGCTCTTCTTTAATATCTTTAATCCTCCTTTCAAGCTTTGGTTTTTCTCTTGATACCTCCTCTTTTAGTGACTCAAGTTCCCCACTGATATCATCAAGTTCGTAAGACATCTTCAGAATGTTATCCTCATGCTTGGACTTTTCCCTCAGAAGCGCCTTGTACTCAACGTCCTTCCTCACCCTGGTCAGCTTTCTCTCTGTATTTTCCAGTGCCCTCTCCTCCTCTTCTATCTTTTCCTTAAGCTCCTTGAGTTCCTTCCTCTTCTTCTCAACAGAGTTCTCAAGCTCAGAGAGCCTTCCCTCCGCCTCTTCAAGCTCCTTAAGGAGGGCTTTCCTTTCCTCTTCAATCTTCCTCAGCCTCCTCTCTATTCTCTCTATCTCCTGGTCTGTTTCCTGAAGTCTCAGGAGGGGAAGAATGAGCTGGGGATCCATACCTTTATTTTATGTTTCCGTGCCGGAGGATGACCGCCTCGTAAAGGTCGTCCCAGATTGTGCGCCTGCGAACAATAAGGGGAAGAGAAAGCTTTTCCGAAGCACAGATCCAGAGCTTTCCCGCCTCTCTGTCCTCTATGATCAGCATACTTCCCTGAATATCTCCGGCGGAGCATCGCTTCACGCGAACCTTCTCATCTTCTTTGAACAAAGCGGTTTTGCCTTCAAAGGCACCAACTATGCCTCTCATCAAGACGGTCTTTCCGAGGGGGATCATCCAGTGCTGGGTGTACATCCTCAGGGCAATGAAACCTGCAAGGTCAGAAAAACTTTTAAATCTCTTTCTCAAGGATCCGGACTTTCCCCCGTAGCTTCCCTTTATCTCAATATCAATGTCCTTTCCCGCGCTGTGAATAATTATGGTAAACTCGCCCTCACGCCTCTTGCCCGAGAGGTACTCGGTGTACCTGTAGGTGTAAACCTCACCCTCGGAAGGGCTGTAGCCTCTCCATAGAAATTGAGCTGACAGGGGTGTTGCGATAAGAAGGTGAAAGAGAAGGATCCACTTTTTCATTCCCTAATGGGCGCGGGAGGACTCGAACCCCCAACCGGGCGGTTATGAGCCGCCTGCTCTGCCAATTGAGCTACGCGCCCTGC
>JALTVH010000117.1 GCA_027049085.1 Aquificaceae bacterium
ACATTACTCTTCCTTCCTTTCTCCTAAGAGTGAACTGTGGAGAGGGTGAGGCCTTCGTGCCCCTTGTTTGGAAAACGCCGGCAGAGGTGGAGGTTCCTGTGACCTTCCCTGAGCGCGGTATGGTGGATAGTCTCAGGGTTAAGGTTTCCTCTGATTTTCCCCTGGGTACCTTTGAGCGGGAGATATGGTTTGAGGTTCCTATTAATCTGGTGGTTTTCCCCTCTGAACTTCCCTCAGAAATCAAATTGGGGGATGACCGTAAAAAGAGCGGTGGCGAAAGATGGGTTGACCTTTCAGAGCGAGGATACGAGGAGATAAAGGACATCAGGGAATACAGCGGTGAACCGATAAAGCTGATCCACTGGAAACTAACCGCAAAGAAGGATCAGCTACTTGTTAAAGAGATGAGCTCTATTGAGGATAGACCCTTTGTTATAAAGCTTGATGAGCTTGAGGGTGATGTAGAAGCAAGGCTTTCAAAGGCAACCTTTCTTGTAAACAGGCTTATGAATAAGGGTTATTCTGTTGGACTTCTTCTTAACGGTAAGTTAATTCCCCCCGCGAGGGGGGAGCAACAAAGGCTTAATCTTCTTAAGGAACTTGCCCTTTACTGATCGAGGATAACTACGTTCTTTGCCCTTGGACCCTTTGCGTCGTCCTCAATCTCAAACTCAACTCTTTGCCCCTGTTCAAGGGTTCTGAACCCCTCCTTCTGGATAGCTGTGAAGTGGACGAAAACATCGCCCTGGTTGTCGTCACGGGTAATAAACCCGTAACCCTTGTCCTTGCTGAACCACTTAACTGTGCCTGTGAGACTCATGGAACTAAAACCTCCTAAAAATTTTTGAACCCGAGGATTGTGAAAGGGGGTGAAACTTCCCTTCCCCTCTCAACAATTCTCAGATCCACAGAAAAATATAGACTCTATGGATCCCAGGGTCAAGGATTTTATAACCTACTTTACACCCAGATTCTTTCGTATAAATCTCGCAGCCCTCACAACCGCATCCTTTGCGGCGAGGTCGTCGGCAAACTTTCTCCTGTTACCGTTTCTGAAGTCAAATCCCCTTCCTACTCCTGGATAAACAACTATGTAGGCTTCTCTTCCATTGGATCTGAGAAAATCAATAGCCATAAGGGCAGGTCTGAGCCTCTGATACTGTTCATCTCTTCCAACAAAGAACAGAACGGGAACTTCAATCTTCTCTATGTCTTCATGATATCTGTACACCTGCATTGGTTCAGGAGCGTTGGGGTTCTGAAGGTGGGGGTAGTATCCAATAAAGCAGGCTATATCCTTTTTTTGCCTTTTTTTGGCAACGAGGAGCCTTAGGGAATAAAAACCTCCCCTCGTTAGCCCGTAAACGCAAACCTTTTTGGGGTAGATATCCTTTCTGGAAAGAGCGTAATCCAGGACTTTGTTGGCGTCATCTTCTACAACTGGATCATGATAAATAGGGAACCTCTCGATAAAACGTCCCGTATAAAGATCGGGGGCAACGACAACAAAACCTCTTGCAGCGAGCCTCTTGACGTGGAGCTGGAAAAGGTCATCAAGTCCTCTTCGGCCGTGTAGAAAGAGAACACCAGGAAACTTCCCCTTTTTCGCCGGCCTTGCAACCATTACCGGGATCTCTGTGTCGCCGTTGTAGACGGAAACCCATTTGACTTTTACTTTGTAGTTTCTGGGAGGTTCAATGTAGCCTTCATTCCACCACTTTGAATCCCACCACCAGGCTTTTTCACCTCTCTCGTCAAGTTTCCTTATCATGTTTTCAATGAACTCATCAGCCCCTGCAAAGGAAAAGGCAACAAGCAATGCAAATATCACTACCCTCATGGTTCGCCCTCCTTTGTTAATTAATAAAATAACTCTTCTGAAATGATAGAGTTTGAAATAAAGGCCGTTGATAACAGGGCAAGGTCAGGGATTCTGAAAACACCCCACGGTGAGGTTGAGACCCCTGTTTTCATGCCTGTCGGGACACAGGGAACGGTTAAGGCCATGACACCTGCACTTCTGAGGGAGGCTGGGGTATCAATGATCCTTGGCAACACCTACCATCTCTACCTGAGGCCGGGAGAGGAGGTTATTAGAGAGGCAGGAGGAATACACTCCTTTATCGGCTGGGAGGGCCCGATCCTTACCGACAGCGGTGGCTACCAGGTCTTTTCCCTTGGTGTGGAGAGGTTTGGCGGTCTCAAATCAAAGGTAAGGATCGGTGATGAGGGCGTTGAGTTCAGGGACCACCTGAGGGGTGACCTTCATCATTTTACTCCCGAGTCAGTAATTGACCTGCAGATAGCCTTTGGTTCGGACATCATTATGCCCCTTGACATCTGTTTGCCCTATCCCTCAGAGGAGAAGATGGAGGTCAGTGCCCTTGAGAAAACCCTTGAATGGCTTGACAGGAGTATTAAGAGATTGTCCTCAAAAGGTTCAGATCAGGCTCTTTTTGGAATTATTCAGGGTGGCTTTTCTGAGGTTCTCAGGCTTAGGGCTGTTGAAGAAACCCTTGAGAGGGACCTACCTGGTTACGCTATTGGTGGATTATCGGTCGGTGAACCCCAGGAGCTGATGATTGAGTTTACCGATCTGGTTTCTCAGCACCTTCCTGTGGACAGGCCCAGGTACCTGATGGGTGTGGGCAAGCCCTGGGACCTGATGAGAGCTGTTTCCCTTGGTATTGATATGTTTGATTGTGTGGTGCCAACCCGCAACGCAAGAACGGGTACCCTTTACACTTCACAGGGGGTCCTAAATATCAGACAGAGCAAATACAGACTTGACTTCACTCCCCTTGATCCTGAATGCGACTGTTACACATGCAAAAACTTTACTAAATCTTACCTGAGGCACCTGTTTGTTAGTGAAGAAATTACCGCTTACGTACTTAACACAATTCATAACCTGCGCTTTTACATGAAACTGATGGAAGATTTGAGGGAAGCTATCAGGAATAAATCCCTGAGGAGTTTCATAAGGGAAAGGGAGCCTCTATACAGTCAGAAGCTGTGACTCATTCCTTTGACCAGGATCTGTCGATATTCACTTCCGCCTCAACAGGGACCTTTTTAAGAACTATTGAACCGGCCTTCTTCATAGCAGATTCAAGTAGCCCTGCAACTTCCTGAGCCTGCTCCTGGGGACACTCAACTAGGATCTCATCGTGGACAAGGTTAACCACTCTTGCTCTGAGTCCCTTTTTCTTCACTTCAACGTTAAAGAGAAGAACCGCAAGCTTTAGGAGGTCTGCCCCCGTTCCCTGAATTGGATAGTTAACCGCATCGGTGAAGGTTGTTGCGCTGTATGGTCTTCCGAGAAGGGTTGTACCCTCCACTCTGTCCTCGTCCCTGAGCTGTTTTTTGACCTTCTCATGCCAGTCCTGAAAGGTGCTGAAGTACTGGAAGAACTTTTTTCTCAGAGTCTCAGCGGATCCGGGATCAAGGTCAGCTCCGTACTGGGTCTGGGCGTACTGAGCGAGGCTCCTTGCAGATATTCCATATATGAGACCAAAGTTCATTGCCTTCGCTATCTGCCTTTCCCCTGAGGTCACCTCATCCTCAGTTTTTTCAAGAACGAGGCTTGCGGTGTATCTGTGAAGGTCCTTGCCCTCTTTAAAGGCTCTGATCATGTTCTCATCCCCCACGTACTCCGCAGCTATCCTTAGCTCAATCTGGGAAAAATCAGCTATGACGAAAAGATTTCCCTCCTCTGCCCTGAAGAGGGCTATCATCTCTCTGGGGATATTCTGGACGTTAGGGTTTGAGCTTGCCATCCTGCCAGTCACCGCACCGATCTGTTTGAACTCAGGATAAACTCTGCCGTTTTTCACGTGGTTTTCTAATTCCCTGAGTTTGTCAATGGACTTTTTAAGCCTCCTTATCTCAAGTATTTCCCTGACCTCTCTAACGTCGCTGTACGTTGCAAGTGCTCTGTCGTCCGTTGCTATGTTTCCCTTGTGGGTTTCGGGAAGGGAAAGGTTCAGCTTCTGGGTCAGGAAATTACCGATCTGTTTTGTGGACATGGGGTCAACTCTGTACTTGATGTAGAAGTCCATGATTTTCTTCTGGATCTTTCTGTCGTTTTCTTTAAGGAGCTTTTCTACCTCCTGAAGATCAACAGGAATCCCCCACTTTTCAAGCTGAGCAACCTCCCTGACAAAAGCCATCTCAACTATTAAGGCAGGATTTTTCATTCCAAAGACACGCGCTGTGCGCGTCTTTAAAAGCTCAAGACCTCTATCGGCTTCAGGGAGAGCCTCTATTCTCTCCATCATCTTTTTGTACAGTTCCCTGACGATAAAGACATCCGTCGCTGCGTACCTGACCTGGTCAGCGGTGAGAATATCCCTTGACCAGTCTGAGATCTGGAGGGACTTGTCAACTGTTTTTCCGAGAAGAACTTCCGCTAAGTGTCTGAGGGAATGCCTCTCAAAGCCCAGGAAGAAGCTGGCTATGTACGTATCAAAGGTAACCTGGGGATCAATTCCGAGGTTCCAGAGATACTTGAGATCAAACTTCAGATTATGACCCACCACCCCAACCTTTGAAAAGAGCCTCGCTATGGACTCTGCGGCGTCCCTTAATTCAAATAGGTCAATAACATATATTTCGGTATCGTCACCGACCTGAAGAAGCCTTGCCCTGTCGTAGGTTGTTTCGGTGTCAATGAAGAGGATCTTGCTTTTCTCAAGCCTGCTCAGGGCTTTGCTTAGCTCCGCTGGCTCTGTAATATACTGGT
>JALTVH010000118.1 GCA_027049085.1 Aquificaceae bacterium
CTTTTCTTTAAAGTGTTTGCAAGCCAGGCTGAGGTCTTGTCGTAACCGCAGATTATGTAATGATCCTCAAGATCCTCAATCTCCCTCAGCATTTTTATTACCCTGTAGAGGTTAATTATATCTTTCTTAAAGAATATCCTTACTATCACGGTCACCGAGGTCATGAAAACGCCTATGCCCATCAGCGCCAGAAAGGAAGAGAATATCCTTCCGTAAACCGTATCGGAGCCGGGAGCTATCTCTCCGTAACCGATAGTCCCGATCGTGATGATAGTCATGTAAAAAGAGTTGATGAAGTCACCGCCCGAGATCAACATGTAGCCGATCGTGCCGATGGTGAGCGCCCCGTGGAGCATAAGAAGGGGGACCTGGAACTCCTTTAATGCCTTAATAAATTCCCTCTGGTAACGGTCTATCAGCTTCTGTTTTTTCTTTTTCCTCAGCCTGTGCCTTATCCTGACCTTGAGTTTTGGCATCCTACCCGTAATGATAGAATAATCGGAAAGTCATGGTAAAGGCGAGAGTTATTGATCTTGAGGGAACCAGCGCCGAGATAACTGAGGAACTGGTTAAGGCTCTGGAGGAGATTCAAAAGAATGGCGGTGAGGTTATTGATGTCAAGGTGACCCATGCGAGAGAGCATGGTATTGACGGTTTCACGGTTGTTTATACCATTATCTATAAAGAGGAATGAGGTGGGAGTCCCTTGCTGGTCAGGGTCAAGGTGACGCCTCTTTCTAAAAAGGAAGAGGTGAAGGAAATCGGTGAGGGTGAGTTTTCGGTTAAGGTTTCCGAGCCCCCTGTGGGAGGAAGGGCAAACAGACGTGTTACGGAACTTCTGGCAAGGCACTTTGGCGTTGCACCAAGCAGGGTTACCCTTATAAAGGGCTACAGTTCAAGGAGCAAGCTCTTCAGAGTTGACCGCTGAACCCTTCAGAGTAACAACCACCACATCGGGGGGTGAAAGGAGCCTCATGGGAGGACCTCCAGTCCCAACGCCTTTGCTTACTATGGCGTACTTTCCGGGTGAGATCTCCGTTATTCCTCTGTCGGTGAAGAACATGAGCCTCAGAACCGTGTAGCCAACAAAGAAGAGCACGCCTCCGTGGGTGTGTCCGCCAAGGAAGAGGTCCATCTTTTTGATCACTTCATCAGGGAGCCTTGGCTGATGCTTTATAAATATTATGAACCTCTCAGGATCGGCATCGGCAACAGCCCTGACCTCATCTGTCTCCTTTTCAAGGCCGAACTTTTTGCCCGCGGGATCGTCAACTCCTGCAATGAAGAGGTATTGACCGACAGGTATCCCCTCACCCCTCAGGATTCTGAAGCCAGACCTCTCAAGAAAGTCTATAGCCTGCCTGTAGCCCCTGTAAAACTCGTGGTTTCCAAGGACAGCAAACTTTCCGAGAGGAGGTTTCATCTGTGCCAGCATCTTTGCAAGGCCGTCGTGCCCCCTCATGTTTCCATCAACCATGTCGCCCGTCGCAACTATGAGGTCTGGTTTTTCTCTCCTGTAAACCTCACGGACCATGTTTACCCTCTGATCCCTCATTACAGGTCCGAGATGAAGGTCGGAGATGTGGAGTATCTTTATCTCCTCTTCCTGGGGAATCTTAGGTGTGGTTACCTCATATCTCAGAACTTCAAGGTTGTAGGTCTCAAGGTGGCTGTAAATACTGAGTACCATAGTTGCCATAAGAGTGAGCTTGAGTCTTGTCCCTGCGCTCAGCTTTATGATCCTGCCGATGAGGTCAAAGACAAGACCGCACAGGAAGAAGTAAATGACAACACCCATCATGAAGAGGCTCGTGAAGGCTGTGACAAGAGTAAGGTCGGTATTACCGAGCCTGTCAATGGTTCGCCATATCGCAGGTGAGACTGTATTGAGGAAAAGCAGTGCAAACAGAAGGATTCGCCACCTCCGTGACAGATTAAAGCCAGAGTTGACCTTTCTGTAGACATAAAAATTTAGGAAACCGTAAATTGCGAAGAATATGGTTATGAATAGGATCAAGCCTGAAGGACCGCTCCCTTGGACGGATCAGTAACCATCTTTGCATAGCGCCTCAACCAGCTGCTCGGAATCTCTTTTTCCTTCGGTTTAAAGTCTTCAAGACGTCTTCTGAGCTCGGACTCTTCAATAAGCAGTTCAATTCTCCTCGCTGGGATGTCAATTAGTATCTCATCACCGTCCTCAACAACACCTATCGGACCTCCAGATGCCGCCTCTGGTGAAATGTGTCCCACGCAGGCACCTCTCGTCCCTCCCGAAAACCTACCGTCTGTAATAAGAGCCACCTTGTCGCCAAGGCCCATTCCCATTATTGCGGAGGTGGGGGAGAGCATCTCCCTCATTCCGGGTCCCCCCTTCGGACCCTCGTACCTGATAACCACAACGTGTCCTTCCCTGACCTTTCCACCCAGAATGCCATCAATAGCCTCCTCTTCCGAGTCAAAGCATATTGCCTTTCCGCGGAACTTAAGCATCTGGGGAACAACGCCCGCTGTCTTTACGACCGCACCTTCGGGTGCAAGGTTGCCAAAGAGGATGGCAAGACCGCCGTCGTGGGAATATGGATTTTCCAGGGTTTTGATGACCTCTCCATCGGGTTCCGGAGCTTCTTTAATTGCCTCACCGAGGGTTTTACCGCTAACCGTTATGCGGTCAAGATTGAGGAGGTCCTCTTTTTTGGAGAGCTCTTTGATGATCGCGGAGATCCCGCCAGCCCTGTCAAGGTCCTCAATGTGGTAGTGGGAAGAAGGTGCTATTTTGCAGATCGTCGGTGTTTTCTTTGAGATCTCATTGATCTTCGCAAGGTCGTACTCAATGCCCGCTTCTCTTGCTATCGCAAGGAGGTGAAGGACGGTATTGGTGGAGCCGCCCATCGCAATGTCAACCGCAAAGGCATCGTCAATAGCAGACTCTGTGATGACGTCGCGGATCCTTATATCCTTTTCAAGGAGGTATATGATCTTCCTCCCCGCCTCCCTTGCGAGGATCTCACGCCTCGGGTCAATGGCAAGGATCGTCCCGTTGCCAGGAAGGGCAATGCCCAGAACCTCACAGAGGCAATTCATTGAGTTGGCTGTAAACATGCCAGCACAGGAACCGCAGGTGGGACAGGCGTTCTGCTCTATGGTTCTCAGCTCTCCCTCGGTTATCTTTCCAGCTTTGAGCTGACCTATACCTTCAAAAACAGAAATAAGGTCAATCTTTTTCCCTTCCACCTCACCAGCGAGCATAGGACCACCGCTGATGAAGATTGTGGGAAGGTTGACCCTTAACGCTCCCATGAGCATTCCCGGGACGATCTTGTCGCAGTTGGGTACGCAGATCAGTGCATCAAGCTGGTGGGCATTGACCACCGTTTCTATTGAGTCTGCGATCAGTTCCCTTGAGGGAAGGGAGTAATGCATACCGTAGTGACCCATTGCTATGCCGTCGTCAACCCCTATGACGTTAAACTCAATGGGAACACCGCCCGCTCTCCTAACCTCTTCTTTTATGGGCTGAACAAACTCTCTCAGGTGAACGTGTCCGGGGATTATGTCAATGTAGGAGTTTGCGATCCCTATAAGGGGTTTGTCAAAGTCCTCTTCTGAGAGTCCGCAGGCTCTTAAAAGTGCCCTGTGGGGCGCTCTTTCTATCCCTTTTTTAACAGCATCGCTCCTGTATCCCATGCTTTACCCCCGCTCAAACAATATATCCCACATCATTTCTCAGAAGACCGTTTCATATCATACATTTTCTTGTCAGCTTTCATTATCAGCGCATCTACGCTTGTATCGTCACCCGTCATCCTCACAACACCGTAGCTTAGAGAAATGCCTCTGTAGTTGGGATTTGTCATTATTTTTTCCCTTATCCCTTTTAACCTCATCTCAACCATCTCTGGCTCACACTTGTAAATAAGGGCAAGAAACTCATCTCCGCCTATTCTCCCCACAATATCGCCTTTCCTGAAGTTTCTGGAAAGCTCCTGGGCTATTTCCATGAGGATCCTGTCCCCCTCCTGATGACCGTAACGGTCGTTGATGTACTTGAACTTGTCGAGGTCTATATAGGCAATGCAGTAAGGGTTTTCGTCTCCCCTTTTCACCCTCTCAAAGGCCTTCTCAAGGTTCTCAAAAACAAAGTCCCTGTTGTAGAGACCGGTAAGAGGGTCTTTTATTGCCCTTTCCCTGAGGATGTTAACAAGCTTGTTGATCAGGTAGCTATAAAAGAATGTCAGAAGCGTCACCGCTATGTAAGCACCCCCCGCCTGCCTCAGAGTAATTACGTCGTAGTAAACAGTTATGAAACCTGCACTTTCAAGGATCATGAGAAAGCCAACAACTACAGCAAAAGCTATATTCCATAAAAGGGCATGAATGTAGGATTTCATAAAGAAGGAAAGCAAGGGAAAGGTGTAAATCCAGACGATCCCGGTCCCTTTATAACCGCCAGTGATAATGAGTCCCGACAGAACAAATATCATGAGGATCAGGATCACCTTTGATGCGACGGGGTAGTTCCTTTTCTTGTGAAAATAAATGAGGTTGATGACTGCTATGAGGATAAGAAGGCTCTCATATAGGGCAAGTTTGTGATTTCCACCAAACAGGTTGGGAATCACGCCAAAAAGAGTGGTTGAGATTATTCCTACCGCTGAAAAGTAATAAATAAACTGAACTCTTTCTGGTTCTAATTTTTCC
>JALTVH010000119.1 GCA_027049085.1 Aquificaceae bacterium
TCGCCCCCCTCAGAAGTCCCACACCCAGGGTGGTCTTTGCCATCTGCATCAGTGAAAGGATCCCTTCCTGCATCCTCGCACCGCCAGAACAGGCAACGGAGATAAGAGGGATTCCTTCATTCCGTGCTTCCTGACAGGCTCTGAAAAATCTCTCACCGACCACGGAACCCATGCTCCCTCCTATAAAACCAAAGTCCATAGCGGTCAGAATTACAGGTCTCCCTCCAATCTTTCCCTTCACAATCACCATAGCCTCCGTCAGCCCCGTCTGTTCCTGAGCCTTCTTGAGCCTGTCTCTGTATGAACGTGAGTCCTTAAATTTCAGGGGGTCAGAAGGAAGCACGTCGTCAAAGAGTTTCTGAGCTCCCTCCTCATCTATAAGCGATTCAACCCTTTCAACTGCACCCATGGCCATGTGATGTCCGCACTTGGGACAGACTCTCAGACTCTTATTAAGATCGGGAACATAGAGAAGGGTTTTGCACTTTTCACATTTAGTCCAGATGTTCTCTTCTTCTCTTTTCTTTTTAAAAAGCTTTTCAAAAATGCCCATGGGCAACCTTTAGAGCTTACAGTATAAACTAAATTAACAGATGCTCCAGATAAGAGTAAAACCCGGCATAGAGGACAGGATCCGCGGATTTTTTCCCTGGGTTTATCGGGCAGAGATCGCATCCCTTTCAAGAAAACCAAAAAAAGGTGAAGCAGTTGTCGTCAGAGACTTTGCAGGGAAGTTCCTGGGCTACGGCTACATCAATCCAGAAGTTACCATTGCGGTGAGGATCCTTTCCTTTAATAAAGAGGAGAAGGTTACCACCGACCTTATTCGCAGAAGGATTAAAATGGCCTACGATTACAGAAAAAGACTGTACATAAACAGCAACGCCTTCAGACTTATACACTCAGAGGGGGATCTCCTTCCCGGACTGATTGTTGACGTCTACGGCCAGTATGCGGTAATTGAATTCACCACCTACGGCATGAGCCTCTTCAGAGAAACCGTTGTTGAGGCTTTAATTGAGGTGCTTAACCCTCAGGGAATCTACGAGAAGGCAAACCAGACCGCGGTGAAGGTTGAGGGAATTGACGTTAAGGAAGGGGCCCTCTGGGGTGAGGTGCCGGAAATTGTGGAGATATGGGAACACGACCTCAGATACCTCATCAACATCCCCCAGGGGCAGAAAACGGGCTTCTTCCTTGACCAGAGAAATGCCCGTAAGCTTGTCAGAGGGCTTGTTGAGCCGGGCGACAGGTGTCTTGACGTCTTCTGCCACACTGGGGGTTTTGCCCTGAGCATGAAGAAGATGGGCGCAAAGGAAGTGAGAGCTGTAGATATATCTCCCCTTGCCCTTGAGGTGGGAAAAGAGAATGAAAAGGTCAACGGTCTTTCTGGTATTGAGTGGATTTGCGCCAACGCCTTTGATTACCTCAGGGACCTGGACAATAAGGGAGAAGAGTTTGATGTGATCATCATAGATCCCCCTTCCTTTGCAAAAAACAGACACGCTGTTCCGAGCGCCATCAGAGGCTACAAAGAACTCTGCCTCCGAGGTCTGAAGCTCACAAAACCTGGGGGTTACATGGCGATCTTTTCCTGTTCCTTTCATATTACAGCGGATCACCTCCTCAATGTCATGACCGAGGCAAGCTACGATGTAAGAAGGCAGGTGAGGGTCATCCATACAACATTCCAGGACAAGGATCACCCATGGGTCCTCCAGATGCCAAACACATTGTACCTAAAGGGTCTGTGGGTTGAGGTTATCTGAGTTTTAACATTCTTATAAGACCTATAAGCTGAGCTTATGATTCTTTAAGTAAAACTGCTATCAGTGTTTTAGCTATGAGATTATCCTTTAATTTAACCGCAGTCCCCCAGGAGGGCTAAAGATGGACATCGGCGGAAGTTTCTATGAGAAAAAGTATTACAGCACCTGCTACATGTGTGCCTGCAGGTGCGGAATTGAGGTTTATGTTAGAAACGGCAAGGTTACTTATATAAAGGGAAACGATGACCATCCTTTGAATAAAGGCGTTCTCTGCGCCAAGGGCTCTTCGGGAATAATGAAGGAGTACTCCCCAGCAAGGCTCAGAAAGCCACTGCTAAGAGTCGGACCCAGAGGTTCAGGAGAGTTCAAGGAAATTGAGTGGGAAGAAGCCCTTGAGCTTGCAACAAGCTGGATCCTTGACGCGCTGAAGAAGAACCCATCAAAGGTTGCCTTCTTCACAGGAAGGGACCAGATGCAGGCTATAAACGGCTGGTTCGCACAGCAGATGGGAACCATAAACTGGGCGGCACATGGCGGTTTCTGCTCCGTCAACGTCGCTGCGGCTGGGCTTCTATCCACCGGCTACTCCTTCTGGGAGTTCGGCGACCCGGACTTTGAAAATACAAAGTACTTCATGATGATAGGTGTGGCGGAAGACCACGCCTCCAACCCCTTCAAGCTCGGAATTCAGGAGATGAAGAGGAGGGGTGGAAAGCTCGTTTTCGTTAATCCTGTTCGCTGGTCCTACGGCGCCATAGCGGATGAGTGGGTTCCAATAAAGCCCGGTACCGACGGCGCGTTCATCCTGGGATTAATGCACGTCCTGTTCAAATACAACCTGATTGACTGGGATTTCCTCAGAGAGTTCACTAACGCCTCCTGGCTTGTCATTCAGGCACCCGGAACACCAAAGGACGGGCTCTTTTACAGAAATAAGAAGGGAGTGCCCCTTGTCTTTGATAAAAAGAGCGGGAAGTTCCAGCCCGCTGACAAAATAGTTCCAAAAAACCTTGATCCGGCATTCATAGGTGAATTTGAGACGCCTGAGGGCTTTAAGGTTAGGCCAGCTTTTGATATTTTTGCAGAAAGGCTCGTCAGAGACTACTCACCCGACAGGGTTTCTGAAATTACGGGAATTCCTGCCGAGGACATTGAACGGATAGCCAAGGAACTCGGCGTGACCGCTCTCTACGACCCCCTTGAGCTACCTGTAGAGTGGACAGACGTCTGGGGCAGAAAACACAAAACGATGAAGGGAAGGCCTGTTTCCTTCCACATCATGAGGGGAATAGCGAGTCACTCCAACGGTTTCCAGACAGCGAGGGCTGTTTTTGTTCTCAAGATGCTCCTCGGATGCGTTGACACGCCGGGTGGGCACCTGGCAAAACCGCCCTATCCCAAGCATATTGAGGACCTTCCCAAGCCTGCAAAGATCAGGTCCCTTGATGAACTCAAGTACGGGAAGCCCCTACCTGGTCCCCACCTGGGTCTGCCTCAGAATCCCGATGACCTCCTGGTTGACAAGGATGGCAAGCCCCTCAGGATAGACAGAGCCTACAGCTGGGAGTTTCCTGTTTCTGCTCATGGTTGCATCCAGAACGTTATACCAGCAGCATACCAGAAGGATCCTTACGACATTGAGGTCTTGATGATATACATGGCAAACATGGCCTGGAATTCATCTCAGAACATCCCCTATATCCTTGAGGCGCTTACAGCAACAGATGCAAGCGGAAATTACATCATTCCAAAGGTCATAACAATAGACGCCTTTTACAGCGAGCAGGTTGCATACTCAGACCTCGTTCTGCCCGATGCAACCTACCTTGAGCAGTGGTTTGCTCTTTCACTCCTTGATAGACCGCCATCGGTTGCTTCCGGACCCGTTGATGCTCTGCGCCAGCCGGTGGTTGACCCGAAGGACCAGGGGCTTGATGTAAAGCCCTGGGGCGATGTCATGGTTGAGCTGGGAACGAGGCTAAAGCTCCCCGGTTTTATAAACGAGGATGGAAGCCCCAAGTATAAGGATTTTAAAGACTTCCTTATAAACTGGCAGGCAAGACCCGGCATAGGAGCCCTTGCGGGCTGGAGAGGAAAAAACGGCGACAAGCACTTTGTAGGAGAGCCAAATCCAAAACAGCTGGAGATGTACGCCAAAAATAAGGGTTTCTTTTATTACAGACTCCCCGAACACATGAGGTACTACCGCTTTGCCAACAAGGACTACCTTGAGTGGGCAAAGAGCGTGGGCTTCGTCAAAAAAACTGACCCCATAATAATGAACTTTTACGTTGAGTCCCTTCAGACATTCCGTCTGGCAGGTCAGGGACTGTGGGAAGGCGAAAACCAGCCCCCCAACGATCCCGTAATCAGGGAGAGGCTTGTTAAGTACTTTGACCCCCTTCCCTTCTGGTATCCACCCTTTGAGGAAGAGGTCAGCGGTGAAGAGTATCCCCTTTACGCTTTCACAGCACGTCCCCAGTGGATGTATCACTCCTGGGACTCTCAAAATGTTTGGCTCAGGCAGATCTCAACGAGAAACTTCCTTTACATGAACCCAAAAACAGCAAAGAAGCTCGGGATAAAGCACCTTGACTGGGTCTGGGTAGAGTCCAGAGTAGGGAAGGTTAAGTGTCAGGTCTTTCTGACAGAGGCAACGGAGCCCAACTCGGTCTGGACATGGAATGCAATTGGTAAAATGTCAGGCGCCTGGGGTCTGAAGCCAAGCGCTGAAGAAGCCCATGAAGGATTTCTCCTCAACCACGTTATTCCCCACAGCATCAAGCTAAACGGAAAAGAGATCTTTTATGGCGATCCTGTGACGGGTCACCTTGCCTGGTTTGATACAAAGGTTAAGGTTTACAGGGCTGAGGATCAGAGCCCAGAGACCTATCCAGAGTTTGAGGTCAAACCTCTCCCCTATATTGAGGAGAGGTGGACTGACCTCCTGAGATACAAGCCATAATGGAGGTGTGAGATGGCTCAGTTTGCCCTTGTAATAGATCTGAATACCTGCGTTGGTTGCCACGCCTGTGCGACCAATTGCAAGGAGTGGAATACCCAGGCATCCTTTGGACCACTGTCTGACTACGATCCTTACGGTGCAGAGCCCTCAGGTGTCTGGTACAACAGGATAATGACCTATGAAACGGGCGAATTCCCGGACACCCAGGTCTTCCACCTGCCCAAGTCCTGCCTCCACTGTCAGGACGCACCCTGCGTGCCCGTTTGCCCCACAGGTGCAAGCTACAAGAGGGAACAGGATGGAATTGTCCTTGTCAACTACGATGACTGCATAGGATGTAAGCTCTGCTCCTGGAGCTGTCCCTACGGTTGCAGGGAGTATGATGAGGCTGACAAGGTAATGAAGAAGTGCACCCTCTGCATAGACAGGATATATGACGAGACACTCCCTCCAGAACACCGTCAACCCGCATGTGTCCTGACCTGCCCTGCAAGAGCAAGATTCTTCGGAGACATAGAGGACCCCGATAGTGAGGTCTATCAGATGATCAAGGAGAGGAACGGGTTTGTACTCTTCCCCGACATGGGAACCAACCCCGCCAACCACTATCTTGCAAGAACCGAAACCAAGGTTAACCTTGAGGAGTTTGAAAAGCATATACTTAAAGCTGATAATCCCCTCTTCCTTGAGGTTATGAAAAGACACCACAAAAAGGAGGCAGTCTGATGCATCCTCCGCTATCGCTGATTTTCTTCTTCCTGACTGCAGGAACCTCTATAGGGAGCTTCATCTTTTCCTATTTCATCATTTTTCTGACCCTATTTGGACAAGGGCAGGGACTCCCCGATGAAGTAGTTCTGAAGCTGGGAATACTTCAGCTTGTTCTGATAGGACTCGGAGCCTTCGGTGCGTCCTTTCACCTTGGTCACAAACTCAGAGCCTGGAAGGCGATAAAGAGGTTCAGAACCTCATGGCTTTCAAGGGAAGCTGTCTTCAGCGGTGCCTATGGATTTACCCTTCTTGTCTTCCTTGTTCTTTATTATTTCCAAGCTAACCCTCTTTTAATTCACACCTTTGGTGTTTTGACCTTTATACTCGGAATCCTTAGCGGTTTCTCAACAGCAATGATATACGCTTCAAACCAGTTTGTCCTGGAATGGAGCAGCTCAATAACTGTCATCTATTATCTCCTCATGTATCTGATGCTCGGATCCTCCCTTATGCTCTATTTCAACCATCTTTACAATCTTCCTTACCTTGGAACCTTCCTTTTTCTGACCTTTCTGTTTCTTGCCCTTGCCTTTGGTTTCAGGATCGCCTTTAACGTTAGGCAATTTTATCTCAGGCGCCCGACCCTCAACGAGGCTCTGAACCTCCCCCACAACAGACCCGTCAGGGTGGTGGACATTGGTTCAACTACAGATAACTACTGTACAGAGGAATTCTATTACCGGAAAGGCAAGGAATTGCTCTCAACTGTTATTCCCCTTGCTTACCTGCTAACCTTTGTGATCCCTCTTTTCCTTGTGCTGTATTCATGGATAACAGGAATCGGAAACCACTGGATTTACGGGATAACATTCCTCCTCATCGTCACAGGAAGCGCCCTTGAGAGGTGGTGCTTCTTTGTAGAGGGAAACCACGTCCAGAACCTCTTCTACGGACTGTATCCTGAAGAGGGTTACAAGCTCAGAAAGGGATACATGGAAAGGAAAGAGACAAAGATCTCGCTATATTAAATTATTAGAAAAAGTACAAAGGAGGGTGGGAATGCCCTGGGTGACCTTTGGAGTAGTGGCTCTATCCTTAATCCTTTCCTGCGGCGGATCAGGTCCCCCCGGAAATTCCCCGCCCGTTATTGAGACATTCAGCGTTAACCCGCCCTCAGGTCAAGCACCTTTGACGATAACAATCAACTGCTACGCCACGGATCCGGACGGGATAGTTGTAAACTACCTTTTTGATTACGACGGGGACGGAGAAGAGGACTTCAAAAACCGCTTCGGATTTGCCAATACGGTTCTTGGAAAAGCGGGCAGGTACGAAGTCTCCTGTACGGCGGTTGATGACCTCGGGGCAAAGTCAAACAAAACCCAGGAAGTGGTTGTTACAGATCCTCTGTCGCCTTAGGGTAGAAGGCCTTTACCTTCAGCTTGAGCTCCTCATACTCCCTGTCCGGATCCGAGTCCCAGACTATTCCACATCCTGAGAAGTAGCTAACTTCATTACCACCGCCGAAGGCGGTCCTTATGAGAACACTTAAAGTAAAATCTCCATTCGGAAAAATCAGCCCTGCTGTCCCGCAGTAGTAACTCCTTGGATGGGGCTCAAGGGAATCAATGATCTGGACCGCTCTGTACTTGGGGGCGCCAGTAACAGAAGCAGGGGGAAATGTTGCTCTAAGAATCTGGGCAAAACCCTTTTCCGTGTTGGCGCTAACCGTTGAGTGCATGTGGCTGAGGGTTCGGTAACTGCTCAGGGCAAAGAGCTCTTCCACCCTTACCGTGCCTGGCTCTGCAACCCTTCCGAGGTCGTTCCTCATCATGTCGGTTATCATCAGGTTTTCAGCCCTTTCCTTCTGAGATGTGAGTATGTCTTCTGCTCGCCCGCCCGTTCCCTTGATGGGCCTGCTCTCTATCCTTTTTCCTTTCTTATTCAGGAAAAGCTCCATTGAGCCGGAAATTATGAAGAAATCTCCTGCGTCAAGGTAAAAGGCAAAGGGAACCTCCTGCCTGCTATAGAAGGTGAGGAAAAGGTCCAGCGGTGAGCCCCTGAGGGCAAAATCAATTCTGGATGTCAGGTTGATCTGATACACGTCTCCTGCCTCAATGAAGGCCTTGACCTTTCCGATAGCCTCTGTGAATCCCTCCCTGTCAAGACTCATACCGGTGGGCTCAAGGACAGGCGAGGATTCAGGCAGTAATTCCTCCGCAGGGCAGAGGTCCTCCAGTTCGGCAACGATCAGCGGGGGAAGCCCGGACTTTTTTACCCTTACACCGAGGAGGCTCTCGGTCATGTCATAGGAAATAACCACGAATCTTGGTGATGAAGGCGATGAACCTTTATCAAGAACTTCAAGGAAGCCCGGATCTTCAGCAAAGTGGACGCCTCTGATTTTAGCTCTTAAAAAATTCTCCTTACCTATCCATCCGCCCGCTAAAATGAGGTTCATTGAGGATATAATCTTAATTCCTGAGCGTTTTGGGATGAGGTTTCTTATAGAAGGAAAGTGGCTTGACCTGAAGGAGATAGCAGACAGAGAAGAGAAGGACGTCAAGGAAATAAAGGTCATCCCCCTCGGCGGGACCGATCTTTCAAGCCACTTCCTTGTTCTGATCAGAACACAGGAACCGCCCCACTACCACGACCACCATGACCTCACCATAACCCTGATCAAAGGCAAAGGTGAACTCTACCTTGATGGCAAGAGATACTCTCTGATGCCGGGCGATAGCGTTCTGATTCCCGCAAAAAAGGTTCATTTCTTTACCAATACATCCGTTGTTTCCGCTTTACTTGCAACCTTCAGCCCCTCTTATGATGGGAAAGACAGCATTAAAGTCAAGGAGGTGAAGTAAGATGCCCTTTGAGCTTGCCCAGAGGATCAAAACCCTTCCTCCCTACCTCTTTGCGGAACTTGACAGGAGAAAGCAGGAAAAGATAGATCAGGGCGTTGATGTAATTGACCTCGGCGTGGGGGACCCTGATCTTCCCACACCCGCTCCCGTGATTGAAGCCCTCAAAGAGGCTGCTGAGAATCCTGAGAACCACAAATACCCTTCTTACGTTGGTATGAAAGCCTTCAGGGAAGCGGTGAGCGGATGGTACAGGAGACGCTTTGGTATAGATCTTGACCCCGACCGTGAGGTTATAACCCTAATAGGATCAAAGGAGGGGATTGCCCACTTTCCCCTTGCCTTTGTTGAGGAAGGCGACATTGTGATCTGTCCTGACCCCGCCTATCCCGTTTACAGCATAGGAGCCAAGTTTGCAGGGGGAGAGCCATATTTTGTTCCCCTGAAGGAAGAAAACGGATTTTTGCCCGATCTCGGTTCCATACCTGATGAGGTTGCAAGGAAGGCAAAGATTATCTGGATCAACTACCCTAACAATCCCACCTCCGCCGATGCCAGTGAAGAATTTTACAAAGACCTGATAAAGTGGGCAAAGAAAAACGAGGTCATAATTGCTTCCGATAACGCTTACTCAGAAATTTACCTTGGCGACAGAAAGCCAATGTCAATCCTTCAGATTGATGGTGCAAGGGACGTAGCCATAGAGTTTCACTCCCTTTCCAAAACTTACAACATGACCGGCTGGCGTATGGGTATGGCGGTGGGCAACGAGGACCTTGTCAAAGCCCTCGGCAAGGTCAAGACAAATATAGACTCGGGGCAGTTTAATGCTGTACAGTATGCAGGGATAACCGCCCTCAACATGCCCGAGGAAGAGCTTGACAAGCTCAGAGCTATCTACAGGGACAGACGAAAGGCGGTAACATCCGCCCTTGAAAAGATAGGACTCAGCCCCATCAAATCTGACACTACCTTCTATGTATGGACAAAGGTTCCTGAAGGCTATAGCTCCACCGAATTTGTGGGAAGGTTAATAGATGAGGCAGGGATCGTATGTACTCCGGGAAAAGGCTTTGGAGAGGCAGGCGAAGGCTACTTCAGGATCTCATTGACCGTGCCCACAGAAAGGCTCCTTGAGGCGGTAAAAAGGATTGAGAACCTTAAGCTATGAAGAAAGAAGAGGTTGATTTAGCCGAGCTGAGCATAAGCGTCCCAACCGTCCCCCACGACCTCTCGGTAAAGGAACTCCTTGATCTCTTTGATGAGCTTGTGATCTACAGGCACTTTACCGTAATGAAGCGCGGTCAACCCATAGGTATCGTCACCAGAGACACGGTCAGACACCTTGCGGGCAAGGACCTGACCGCCGGGGACATCTCAAGTCTGTGCTGCCGGGTAAGAAACACAAGCGTTTCCAAGGAGAGCCTTACCGGTCTCCTTGAGCTGATTCCCCTTGAAAAGCATCCTGCGATAATCACTGACAAAAGGGGTAACTACCTTGGAATCCTGACCTACGACACTGTATTACATTTTATTACACACCACAAAGAGTTCGTTCTTCCCGTCGTTCAGAGGATCCACACCACAATCGGCAAAAAGGAGTTTCTCTGTATATTCGGATTCAAGAACCTATCAAAATTCAGAGAAGTCTTCGGTTCTGAGAAGCAGGAAAGCGTTTACAGAATTCTATTTGAAGATGTCAAGGACCTATTTAAAGGAGACGTATCAGGGATCAGAGACAGGGCGGAGGTCTGGATCCTTACCCGCGAAAAACCCCAGAAAGAAAAGATAAAGGAACTCTTCAGGGAATTTCACAGGGAGTACATCCTCCTCTTCGGGGAGTTCCAGAAGCTCCACCTCTATGGATACTGCATTGACCTTTCTCAGGTAGAATCTCAGGAAGAACTTTACCGGGTGAAGGATGAGCTCCAGAAAAGGGCAAAGAAAATTGATGGGTCGGTTTTCATAATCCACGGTCTTCAGCCCACCCTGACCCTCCACGATCCCTCAAAGCAAAGGCTCATATCAAATATCAAAAAAAAGATCTCCTTTGAATTCAAGGAGGTCCTCGAGGAATTGAGGAGCTCACCCAAGGACATGTGGGAACATGTTCTCTATGATGCCTTTGAACGCTTCTCCTACTTTGAACTCTTCTACATAATGGGATCAAAGGGGCTCCAGATCACCAACAATATAGTCAATCCAAAGGCGGATTACTTTGTCGCTCATGGGAAAAAAGGAAGCGACCGGTCAGACAAGCCTTACTTTATCAGGGCCATGGAAGAGGGCCTCTTCATCTCGGACGTATACCTATCAAGGGCAACTGACGACTTTTGTATAACTATTTCCCAGAGGTTCACCCACGAAGGTAAGACTTACGTCCTTGCAGGGGATATCAACTTCCGTGAAGTTCACAGGCTCGTCAGGAGCCTGAAGGAACCCGTTTCATGAAAAGGGCTGTTCTCATAGGTAGCCTCAGATACAGAAACCTCAGATACACAAAAAACCATCCCCTCAGGATACCAAGAGTCTCTCTCCTCCTTGAGTTTTTGAGGGCGATGGACCTGATCACCGATGAGGAGGTCCTTGAGTCAAGACCCGCCACCGATGAGGAGGTTCTGCTCTTTCACACCAAAGATTACTTTGATGCCTTGAAGGAGGCTGACAGGTGCAGGTGCGTTCCAAAAGGGGCAAGGGAAAAATACAACATAGGCAGTTATGAAAATCCCATTTCCGATGCCATGCTAAAGGGTTCTCTCCTCGCCACCGGTTCTTCGGTTCAGGCAGTTGAGCTATTCCTTGAAGGGAAGGTTCCTTTTAATCCAGCGGGAGGGATGCACCATGCCTATCCATCAAGGGCAAACGGCTTTTGCTTTATAAACGATCCGGCAATTGCTATTGAAGTTCTTCTGGGCATGGGCTTTCAGAACATCCTCTACCTTGACCTTGACGCCCACCACTGCGACGGCGTGCAGGAAGCCTATTACAGCGATGACCGGGTCTACGTGGTCTCAATCCACCAGTCACCGGAATACAGCTTTCCCTTCAGAAGCGGTTTCCTTCATGAGAGGGGCTCTGGAAGGGGAAAGGGATACAATCTTAACATCCCTCTACCACAAGGCGTGAATGACACCGAGTACCTCCTCGTCCTTGAAAAGACCCTCACATGGCTCTCGGATGTTTATAAGCCTGATCTTCTCATCCTTCAGCTCGGAACGGATCCCTTGGAAGAGGACCCCCTTTCCCGGTGGAAACTGTCCAACACAGCTTTCCTCAGGGCCTTCAAAGCGGTAAGAGAAGTCTTTGGAGAAGGTATTTACCTCGGTGGCGGTGGCTACCATCCCTTAGCTCTTGCAAGAGCCTGGACCCTCCTCTGGTGCGAGATGTCGGGGCGAGAAGCGCCCAAAGAGATCAATGAGGAAGGGAAAAAGGTTCTTCTGGCAGTTGAGTGGGAAGAGTTTGATGACGAGAAGGATATGAGTTACATGTACGAATCTCTGATAGACGAAGAGAGAGGGGGCGAAGTTCGGGGAGAAATAAGGGAAATAATTGCAGAGGTCAAAGATCTGATTTATTCCTGAGAGGGGCAGTATTGCCTTTTTTTCAACCTGACCTCTTCGGCAACAAGTTCAAGATCCTTCTGCACGATCAGGTAATCTTTCGGGAGGTAAGGAAACCTCCGGGTCTCAATCCTTCCTCTCGCTGTGAAAAAACCAGCGGGCTTTACCAGATCCCCGCACCTTTCAGTAAAACGCCCCACCATCAGGTCGTTGTCCAGAGAAAAAGAGTAGCTGTAGCCCGCCACCAGAAGTGTTGAGCCGTCTATAAATCTCAGGGATTCAACGTCCTCACCGCCAACTGAGTATCCCTCAAGGGGCTTCAGCCTTTCATCTGCAAAGAGAACAAAGCCCTGAAGGTCTCCTCCCCTGCTGTGGTCACCGACAAAAACGATCTGACTTCCCTTCTGCACAAAGCCGCGCCCGTAATCGTAGCCTCCGCTGTCAAGAATCCTGAAAGATCCCTCAAGGGGAAAGTAGATCAGAATATCGCTCTCGCCCGCCGTCTCTGTCCTTCCCACCGCCATCAATCTTCTGCCTGCAAGCCCTATATACCTGAGGTAGTCCTTTTTTTCCGATCCCACGATCCATCCCCCTCCCGGTCTCCCCTCTGCGCTCACCGAAAGGACAAACCCATCCCAGGTTCCTCTGAAATCAGTGCGTCCTACAATGTAATACACGCCGTCTTGATCCACCGCTGAGTAGGCATACTCATCCGCCCCGGTTCCAAGCAGGACGTGCCAGAGGATCCTGAGAGAATGATCAAACTTAATTACAAGAATGTCCCAGTCTTTCCTCAGAACTCCGCCCACCACAAGGTAGCCATCCTCAACCTTCCTCACAAACCATCCCATATCCCTTCCACTCCCTCCATAACTAACGAACCTTTTAATACCTCTGTCGTTGTAAACCACGAGGCTGATGTTCATATCCCCTCCCGCAAAGGTTGTTACCAGGGCAAGACAAGAATCCCCATAGCTTTCAACTGAATAGCTGTAATCATCACCCTTCCCACCAAAGGTGAAGACACGACAATCCTCACCCCTGCAAAAGCCAAGAAGGGCATCGTATCCCTTTTTGCCGTTATCCTTTCTGCCGACAAAGCAATAGCCTTCCCCTAACTCTTTCACAGAAAAGGCACCCTCATTGCCTTCCGTTCCCATGACCAGAATACCCGCAGGGAGGATGTTCACTGTCAGGATCAGTAGAGCTGAAGCGACGATCTTAAAATAGATGACCATGGATCAGATCCTGCCCATCCAGAGCGGAAAACACACCCTGCACGGTCTTAACTTTTATCTATCATACTTTGACGACGTTGCAAAGGTCCTTCCAAGAGAGGAGCTGTGCTTCATAGTCGGTGGATGGGTCAGAGACAGGATCCTTGGTATTCCTGTTGGAAAGGCAGTTGATGTTGACTTCCTCGTTACCTGTGATCCCGTTAAGGTCGCAAGGGCCCTTGCTGAACGAATAGGCGGTGAGTTCTTTGTTTTTGAAAAGAAGGGGATCTTCATCAAAAGACCCGTCATAGCAACCGTGGTTCTCCACATAGAGGATCACCGCTACAGGTTTGACTTTTCTGCCCTCAAGGGAAGGGACGTTGAGAAGGCTCTTATTGAGGACCTCAAAGACAGGGACTTTACCGCCAACGCCATAGCGGTCAGCCTTGATGACGTTCTCAGCATAGGAGCCCAGCAGACGATCCTCTATGACCCCACGGGCGGGATAAAAGACATGGAAGAGGGCATCCTCAGGCCCGTTTCCCATGAGAACCTCAAGAAGGATCCCGTCAGGATCCTCAGGGGATACAGGATCGCAGTGGAGACAGACCTGATCCTCTCACAGGATTTTGAAGAGTTCGCCATCCAGAATAAGGACCTTATTAAAAACTCAGCCCCAGAAAGGATCTCTTACGAGATCTTCCGGATAATGAGGTCGCCCAGGGCCTCAGGCGTTATTAAAACCCTCCTGGAAAACGGGATCCTTGAGGTGATAATCCCCGAAGCGGGCAGGCTTAAAGAGGTCAAAGATCAGGGTGAGAGGCACATATACCCCCTTGATCTGCACACCATCAAAACTCTGGAGGAAATAGAAAAAGTCATTGAGGAGAGGCAGAGTTATCTCCCACCAGAATACCTGACAGAGATCGGAAAAATAAAGGTCATGGGAGAATTTACCGACCTTGACCTCCTCAAGTGGTCTGCTTTCCTGCATGACATCGGCAAGCCCCAGACCTTTGAGGTCAGAGAGGGAAAGGTTACCTTTTACAGCCACGACAGAGTGGGTGAAGAGATAGTCAAGAGGATCGGAAGGGATCTGAGATGGGGCTCAAAGGCAACGGACTTTATCGCTAAGCTTGTCCGCCATCACCTGAGGCCCTTCTATCTCAGAGATTCCAGAGAAAAGGGACAACTCAAAGACAGGGGGAAGGCAAAGTTCTGGAGGGAATGTGGAGACACAGCATCTCACCTTTTTCTTCTATCCATTGCCGATGCAAGGGCAAGCGGGGACACTCCTCAGGAAGTAGAATCCCTACTGGAAACCATAAGAGACCTAATAGAGTTCCGCGAGAGGGTTCAGAAAGAAGAGAGACAAAAGCCTTTGCTCAGCGGGAAGGAGATAATGGAAATACTTGATATTAAGCCAGGACCGCTGGTTGGAAAGATAAAGGAAGAGCTTGCCATTGCTCAGATGGAGGGCAAGGTGAGGGACAGGGAAGGCGCTGTCAGCTATATCAGACAGCTTTATTCAGCAATGAAGGAGGAAGGAAATGAGTCTCACACCCCTTGAGGAAGCCCTCTCAGCTCTCCTTCCGAGGGTAAAACCCCTTCCCACCGAGAGGGTTTTTATAAAGGACGCCCTCGGCAGATTCCTTGCAGAAGACATCGCTGCGGATACAGACAAACCCCTCTTTGATAACTCAGCCATGGACGGCTTTGCGGTGAGGGAAGAGGACATAAAAGATGCTGAGGAAGACAAACCGGTAAGTTTACGCATCACAGGTGAATCTTCCGCAGGTGGGGAAAAGCCACCTGGCTTAGAGCCCGGCACAGCGGTCAAGATATTCACCGGTGCGCCGATCCCCCAGGGTGCTGACACCGTAGTTCCCGTTGAGTACACTCAGACCAAGGATGGCACAGTCCTGATCAAACGCGCTTTCAAAAAGGGCGCCAATATAAGGAGGAAAGGCGAGGACCTCAAGAAGGGAGAGATCGTTCTTAAAAAAGGTCATCACGTCAGGGGCTACGAGGTTGGGATGCTTGCCTTCCTCAACAGGTCAACGGTTCTGGTTCACAGAAAGCCTAAGGTCGCCATCCTCTCAACTGGCGATGAGCTCCTTGAGGTCGGTGAGCCCCAGACAAGGGACTCCCAGATCAGGAGCTCCAACCATCACATGCTTTACGCTCTCGTTGAGTCAGCAGGCGGAGAAGCCCACCAGCTCGGCATTGCTCCCGATGATCCTAAGGAACTCCTCCACGTCCTGAAAAGCTGCAGGGATTACGACATCTTTGTGACAACAGGCGGTGTATCAATGGGCGAGAAGGATTACATCCAGTACCTGGTTAAAGAAGTGGGCGTTGATGTCCTTTTTCACAGGCTGAGGATAAAACCGGCGAAGCCGGTCCTTTTTGGAACCTACGGAGAAAATAAACTCTTCTTCGGCCTTCCGGGAAATCCTGTTTCCTGTGCCGTTGCCTTTGACCTGTTTCTATATCCTGCCATCAGGACGATGCTCGGCGCAAAGGACATCTTCAGAACAAAGGTCAGAGCAAGGCTCGTAAAGGCATTTAAAAGGCGTGACGCCTACAGGCGTGAGTTTGCAAGGGCGAGGGTCTGGTTTGAGAAGGGTGAGTTCCTCTGCGAGCCTCACCAGAAACAGCAGTCCCACATGCTCACTTCCGTCGTTGAGGCAAACGCCTACATGATAGTGATGGAGGATGTGAAGGAAATACCGGAAGGTGAGGAGGTTGAGGTTATCCTGATCGGAGATAGCCTTTGAACTTGTTCATGTTGACGAGCTTGCCCGCAATCTCGTCCCTCCTCTTCTGAGCCTTTTCAATGAGGAAGTTGAGCAGGGAAAGAAGTTCCTGAGCTGAATCCCTGTCAAGACCTGCGAAGTCAACGTTTCTGACCTGCTCAAGGGTGTCTAAAAGCTCGTCGTACCTGCCCTCCTCAAGAAGTACCTGACACCGCTCAAGCTTTTCCTTTAGCGACTGCTCCATCACTTACCTCCCCCTGGGTTCCGTAAATGTTCTTCTCTGCCTCCTGCCATCCGCTTCTGAGCTCCGAGAGAACCTCCACTATCTTCTTTAATGTATCACTGTCGTTCTTCATATTCGCCCTGACTATCTCATCTATGAGAACCTCGTATATCTGCTCAAGGTTGTTGGCTATATCCTGTCCCTTCTCTTTATCTACTGATGCCCTCAGAACTATCAGGATATCCATCGCTCTTGTGAGGTTCTCAGCCTTGGTCTTTACGTTTTCAAGCTCTTCCACCCCGCTTTCAATCGCCTCTATGGCTGTCTCTATGCAGTTTATCGCCTTGTCGTAGAGAAGGATGACAAGGCGGATCGGGTTTGCGTTCTCAACCATGTTCTGAAGATAAACATCTGCCGGACTCATATCAGCTTCCTCCCTGATTGTTCATCTCACTCAGGCTCACCATAAACATCCTGAACCTCTCCCTCAGCTCATTGGCACGGGAAATGAAAGCCTCAAGCCTTGAGAACTCCAGCCTGAGAAGTCTCTCCTCTTCCTGAAGTCTCTGGGCAAGGACACTTATCCTCTCATCTATTCTCTCTATCTGGAGGTTGAAGTTCTCCTCAAAGGTACCGAAAACATCTACCTGACCGCTGAGGAAGGGCGTGTAAGAATCCTTCAGCTCATTTATAAGGTCCTTTACCGAATCCGGATCGCTTTCAAGGAGCTCATTGAGCTTATCGGTATTGATGCTTATCTTTCCGGTAACACCGTCATAGTCTATAAGGCCCTTCTGAATTAGCGGGTCCAGCCTGTCAACGATTCCCGTCTGAGTAAGGCGAATGGTTCCCTCACCAGCAAAGAGAGGAGACTCTCCGCCTGTCAGCTCACCAACCATTTCAACAACGCCGTTGAAATTCTCTGCAAAGTCCGAAAAGAACTCCCTTACCTTTCCGTAGTCCTCGCCTATGGTAACCTCCGAGCTTCCCACTGCCTTGGCTGTAATTGTCACGCCCGTGATGACGTTTGAAAATTCATTGGAGGGACTCGTTATTGGAGATCCTGATCCGATCTGAATTTCCGCATTCTTGGCAAGCTGGATGGTGTCAAAGTCTGTCCCAAGCTCAGAAGGCTGTCCGCTCACAGAGATGGCGTAAACACCGCCCGTGGTGTCCGTCTCAACTGTAGACGCACCAACGTCAGACTCAGAAAGCATAAGACGATACGTACTCCCATCATAGTAAATTGATGCCTTCACTCTGTCCTGAGAGCTGTTTATTTTATTAACAAGGTCTTCCAGAGTTTCACCGGTAGAATAGTCAATATTAAAGGTCTCTGTTGCAGAACCAGTATCGTATGTGATCGTCAGCGTTCCCGATGAAGCAAAGCCGGTATTGAGGTCGGAAACACCGCCGTTACTCACTCTTATTTCTGCGCTGGAAAGTTTATTGACCGTTACGCTGAAGGTGATCAGGGGTGCCTCTTCCGTGGCTGTGGCGCTCAGAACGCTCTCATCACTAACATTCACAGACCTGTTTTTGAAGAGGCTGTCAACATCAAGGTTCTCAAAAAGGTCACGGAAACTTTTAACCGCTCCAACAAAGTTGGAAAGGGAGGAGAGCTTCGCCTGCACGAGGGCCTTTTCCTGCTGAAGCCTCTGAATGGGAATTGAACGGAGCTGGAGGATCTGCTCAACAAAGGCACCGCTGTCAAAAGCGCCCGTGAGGCCAGAGACCATTATATCGCCTGCCATACCTCAAACCCTCTCACTCAAAAATACACCGAGGAGCTCATCAATCCTTCTCATCAGACTAAGTATGTGCTCGGGAGGAACCTGCCTTATCAGTCTGTTTGTGTCCCTTTCAAAGACCTTAACCACAGGGATCTCAAGCTGATCGTCAATTTCAATCTTCAGGTACCTGTTGAGCCAGTCAAGCTTCCTCTTTATTTCGCTTATTATCTTCTGGAGCTCTTCGTTGCTGACTTTAATCTGGTCAACTGAAGTGGGCTTGTCTCCATTCCCTCTAACCTGATCATTTAGAGCCACCTGGGGTGAGACAGCAGGCTTTCTGACCTCAACAGATAGCTGTCTGAGAATTTCAAGGTCAACCTCGCTTGTTCTACCCACAACCCTCATGGCTCATTTCTCCTTAAAGGGAAGGGGACGGGCTGTCCCCCTCCCGATTTCCATTACCTCAGTAGCTGGAGAACGAGCTGGGGTAGAGTGTTCGCCTGTGCCAGCATGGCAACACCGGACTGCATCCTGATCTGCATGGTTGTGAATACGGACATCTCCTTGGAGAAGTCAACGTTCCTTATGACGTTCTCAGCCTCATTGGTGTTATCCATTGCGACCTTCTGAGCATCGTAAATGGTCTGGAGGTTGTTCATAACTGCACCAATTTCAGATCTGATAGTGTCAACTTTTTGAATGGCTTTTTTGACAATCAATAGCGCTGTTTCTGCACCTGTGTTCGTTGAGACATCAATTGAATAGAGGTTGTTAAATGTTGCGTTGATAGAGGCATCTGGACCGGATACACCAACTATGTCAATACCGCTTTCATTAACAACGTAACTGCTGGTTCCGTAAATCTGAAGCTCCCCAATCTTTATTGCATAAGTTGTATTATTGGTGCCATCCAAGCCGGAGACATCTGAAGCTCCTTGCAGAAGCTGGGAAAAGTTAACTGTCGTGGGACTCGTTGTATCACCATCATTGGTTAGAACTGCCTCAATGGCGATTGTTTCACCATTCGTAGTTTCAAGAACCAGTTTCCCATTTTCCGCCCTGGCTGTAATAGGTGTATTGGTTGCAGAAGCCTGAGCATTGATTTGAGTAACTAAGTCAGAAAGTGTAGTGGTGGTTTTTACTCCCGTAACGGAAAAGTTGGGAGAAGACTTGCTCCTGGCACCAACATAAAAGTTTAAAGTTACCGTATCGTTAGCATCCCCTTCAACTACCGCAACAAAATCATTAGCCACTGACCTGTTCTTTGCAACAGCTTCAATACCTGATGCCTGTAATGTAGAGTTGCTATTAATATTTTTGGCAGCTGTTGCCGCATCAACAAGAACATCAGGGGTTGCATCACCGTCAAGGACAGTTTGCCCAGCTACCTTAAGGTATTCACCACTTTCCAGGAGGAAGTCACTACTACTTAATCCCCCTAATCCTGTTGTGGCCGCTGCTGTACCTCCAGTAACCCTTCCAGTCCCACTTACGATATAAGCACCAAGGCTTTGAGCCCTGACGTCTCCAATATTGATTTTGATTACCTGTCCGTACCTGGCACCGTAGTGAATGTACTTGTTGGAGAAGGTGCCATCAAGTAGCTTAATGCCGTTATACTCCGTATCTGTTCCTATCTTCTGAATAGCATCAACAAGATTGGAGATCTCTCTCTGGAGTGCCGCTCTTGCGTTGGG
>JALTVH010000120.1 GCA_027049085.1 Aquificaceae bacterium
GGGTAATAAAGGTCTTTATGGAGCCCCTTGTTGTCAATTCAAGCGAGATGTATGTCACCTTTTCCTTTGGAACCTCTTTATATCCCTTTGATGCTAACGAACCAGAAAGACTTCTGACCAACGCGGTGGCTTCTCTTGAGAGAGCAAAAAATCTCGGGGGAAACAGAATAGTAAAATACTCTTCCGAAATTGAAATTAGATCTGAAGGAAGGTTAAGGTTAAGAACCGAACTGAGAAGAGCTATAGAAAATTACGAATTTGATCTATTTTTCCAGCCAAAAATAGATTTAAAAAGTGGAAAGATCGCAGGATGTGAAGCACTGATAAGGTGGATTAAAAATGGAAAAGTTATTCCACCTTCAAGATTTATACCTCTACTTGAGGAGGGAGAACTGATCCATCAGGTAGGTGAATGGGTAGTAAAAAAGGCAGGAGATTACATAAATATATTGAAAAATAAGGAGATTAATACACCTGTTGCAGTGAACATCTCACCTCTCCAGTTAAAGATCCCATCACTTGCGGACAGAATACTTTTCTGGATATCCTCAAGGGGAGGTAATTTTGAAAACTTTGAGGTTGAGATCACAGAGTCAGCCCTGATGGAAGATACCTCTGTTTCCATTGAGTTTTTGAATACACTGACGTCCTATGGGATTAAAACCTATATTGATGATTTCGGTACCGGCTATTCTTCCCTTGCATACCTGAAAAAGCTACCCGTTTATGCCCTTAAAATAGACAGAGAGTTCATAAAAGACCTTCCCAACGACAGGGATGACCTTGAGATAGTAAAGGCAACCATCCTTCTTGCTAAAACCTTTGGCCTCAGGACGGTTGCGGAAGGTGTGGAAACAAGGGAACAGGCTGAGTTGCTCAAGGACCTTGAATGCGACTATGCTCAGGGCTTTTACTTTGCTAAACCAATGCCCTTTGAAGAATTTGAGAGATTTGTAAGCTCATCATGAAGTAACTGATTCAAGGATCTTCCTCAGAACCTCGTTGTCTATAGGCTTGACTATATACAGAGTACCACCACTTAGAAGGGCTCTTTTCTTGTCCTCTTCCGAATCAAGAGTTGTAATAAAGACAACCGGAGTATTCCTGTATTCATCAAGCTTCCTCAGCTTTTTGACAAATTCGTAACCATCCATTACTGGCATATTAATGTCTGAAAGGATAAGGTCATACTTGTTTTTCATTGCCATTTCAAGAGCTTCAAGCCCGTTTTCTGCGGAATCAACAGAAAAACCAAAGTTTTTTAATAATGATGAGTGATATATCCTGATTGTAAGGGAATCATCAACTACAAGTGCTCTCTTTCCATTACCACTCATCTTCATCCTCCGCAGGCTTTTTATAAACTATTGAACCCTCAACCTTGACAGGTTCAAAAAGAGAAGAAGCCCTTGAAAGACTCTCAGCATGGCCGAGAAAAAGGTAACCACCATCCTGAATAAGATCGTAAAGGTTATTAACAGCTCTGGCTCTTGAGTTCTCATCAAAGTATATAAGGAGGTTTTTACAAAATACGATCTGAAAGGTCCCTAACCTGTTCAGGAACTGTTTATCAAGTATATTCCCTTCGTAAAATTTCACTTTCCTTTTTAGAAAGGGCTTTATAACCCATCCATCATTCCTTTTATCAAAGTATTTATCTAAATACTCTGATGGGAGTTTATACACTGATCTCCTTCCGTAAACAGCTTTAACAGCTTTCTCAAGGGCATTTTTGTCGATATCTACACCTATTACCTCAAATCTGCTGTGAATTCCAAGAACTTCTGAAAGGATTATAGCGATGGTATAGGGCTCCTCACCCGAAGAACATGGTATACTCAGAATCCTTAAATGTACTGACCTGAACTCGTCCTGAATGATCTTTGATAGAGCCTTTAGATGATAATATTCTCTATAAAAATATGTCTCATTTACAGTGATTTTTGAGATAAATTCTTTAAGCACCTCTTTATCGGTTTTTAAGCGGTAAATGTAATCTTTGATTGATGTAGTCCCAATTTCTTCCATATGCTCTTTTATTCTATTTTCTACAAAGTATCTTTTCTTACCATCAAATACTATCCCGGTTTTTTCATAAATCAAACTCGTAACAATATTAAAATAAAAATCTGTAAGCATAGCTATTCATCAACGTTGAAGATCTTCAAGTCTTTTTCAATATCGGCCTGAGCACCAATCTTTCTTGCATTTTCCAGAGCATCCTCAACAACCTCTGCTTCACCAAGGAAAAGAAGTGATTTATAAACCCAGTGTTTTTCAAGGGGTTCCGAGAGTCTTTCAAGAAGCTTTTTTAAGGGTAAAACAAGTTCACGGTCCTTGATGTTCCCGTAAATGATCGTTGATGCCAGTGTCGTTACAGAATACAGGTCACTGACTCCCTTAATGACGTTGATTAAAATTTTCACCACTTCCTCTTTAAATTCTGAAAAGTTCCTCAAATACTCAATTGCCGTATTCCTGACATTTGGATGCTCATCGGCAGTCATTGAGCCAATGATTTCGAGAGATTCCTTTGTTTTTATTCCCGAAAGAATGTCAAGAGCAAACTTCCGCATATTGGGATCCTCGGAGAGGACAAGCTTTTCCCTGATTGAATCCAGGCACTTCTCTCCTTTATGAACTAAAACCTCTATTGCAAGCTGTCTTAGCTTGGGTTCCGGAACATCAAAGAGATTCACAAGTTCTCTGCACAAAGAAGGATCGCTCATTTCAAGGAAGGCATTCTTCACTGCCTCAAGGACAGCCTTGCTTTTTACCCTCCTCAAAGTAGATGCCAAAGCCTTCACAATTTCTTCATCGTCGTAGCTTGCAAGCTTATCAACAGCCTGTCTAATCAAACTCTTATCTTCTGATTCCAGCACCATAAGTAGTCTTTTCCTGTCTTCCATAACCTATTTCCTCATTCTCAACAGAGCCCTTCTGACAGCGCCCGCAATCCTGTAAGACGGAAGAATTTCAAGAGCTGCACCCAGTTCTTTTGCCGCCCTTGGCATACCGTACACCACAGCCGTTTCTTCAGATTCTGCTATGGTGTGGCATCCGCATTCCTTCATCTTCAGAAGACCTTCAGCACCATCCTTTCCGATTCCTGTGAGGAGAACACCAACTGCATTAGGGCAAAAAACCTTTGCAACAGACTCAAACAGAACATCAACGGATGGATAGTAAATATATTTGTCATCTTTAAAGAGTCGGATCCTCTTATTCTCTGTAACCTCCATGTGCCATCCGCCGGGCGCCAAGTACCCAAATCCCCCAAGCACCGCCTGACCTTTTGATGCATGGTGAAACTGAATTGGCGTATACTCCGATAGCCTCTTTGCAAGGGATGGAGTAAATTGAGGTGGCATGTGCTGAACAACAAGGTAAGCAGTTTTATTATCAACTTCGCACTCCTGAAGTATATCAAGGAGCGTTGCGGGACCTCCCGTCGAAATCCCAATTGCAACGACATATTCTGCCAAACCTCGTTCCGATGGCCTGAATGATGCCTTTGAAATCCTAGGCGCTGTAAATCTTGACCTGAGCCGATTGCGGGATCTGTATGCCTGTTTTACCTTGGAAATAATTTCCCTTGAGACTTTGTGGATATCAAGGGATATAGTCCCTGATGGCTTTGGCACATAATCAAAGGCGCCGAGATCAAGAAGTTCCATTGTTATCGGTGCCTCATCCTGAGTCAGGGAAGACACTATTACAACGGGTACCGGGTTCTCTTCCATGATCCTCTTTAAAGCTTCCTTTCCATCCATCACAGGCATATTAATGTCAAGGGTTACAACGTCGGGATTCAAAGATGAAATCTTTTCAAGGGCGTCAAGGCCATTTCTTGCCGTTCCAACAACCTCAATTTCTGAATCGGACTCAAGGATCTCCCTTATCGCTTTTCTCATAAAGGCGGAATCATCAACTACAAGGACACGAACCTTTTTCATTTAAGAACCTCAAGCACATAGACTACGCTTCCGTCACCGAGTATGGTGATCCCGCTTATTTCCTCACTTGCTTCAAGGAATTCAGGAACAGGCTTGACTACCGTATCTATGGTGCTTATAACATCATCAACAGCAACAGCTGTGGAGAGGTAATTATCAATCAGGACTGTTACCACACCATTCGACATGCTCTCAATTCCGAGCTTCTGAGACAGGTATTCAAGATACAGAACCTTTCCTCTGTGATAAAGCACGTACTTCCCTTTTGAACTTTTTATTGCATCCCTCTGAACCTTGATGACCTCGCCAACACTCTCAGCAGGGAGACCAAAGGTTAAACTGCCTACTCTTACGAGCAGTATCTTCCTGATAGCAAGGGTAAGAGGGAGCAATAATCTGACCGTAGTTCCAAGACCTATCTCCGTTGAAAGGCTTACCTCCCCTCCCAGGTCTCTGATTGTTCTCGCAACAACATCCATTCCAACACCTCGTCCAGAGAGCTCGGTTGCCTGATCCTTAGTTGAGAAGCCGGATTGAAAAATTATGTTAAGTATCTGATCCTCACCCATTGAGGATAATTCCTCCTCCGTATAAAGTCCTTTTTCAAGAGCCTTTTTCTTTACCTTTTCTGGATCTATACCTCTCCCGTCATCTGAAACCTCAATAACAACCGAACCTCCTTCCTGGTATGCCCTTATTTTGACCTTGGCTGTCTCATTTTTACC
>JALTVH010000121.1 GCA_027049085.1 Aquificaceae bacterium
AGCTCAATCAGGGTAAAACCCCTCTCCCGGTTGATTTCCCGGGACTTTTCAAAGGACTGCTCAATGTGCCGCATGACACACCTCCCAGATAGATTTTAACACTTATAATTTAATTCGGACACTGTGAAAGGAATGTGAATTTTTTACCTGCTTTTTACGGTGCACCTTATGGTGCGATTTGACGAATCACCTGCGAAATAACAGCTTGAGTAGTAATCGGGGACTCCTTCAAGGGACGCATTTATAAATCCCGATGGGGGGTTTCCCTCAGCGGTACAGTTTCCTGAAACCGTTATATCAAGGGTAACGTTACCCGCCTCCGTTGGAATTGTTGTAAATCTGCAGTTCAAGAGGGAAGTAAGGTTAACGGGTTCCCCCTGATTTGTTATGCAAAAAGAAACAATGTCTACCAGACAACCTCTTCCAAGGGGCTGGGCATAAGAGACTATCTTTGCCTTTCGCTGGTATTTAAGATATTGAGTGATTGAAAGGGATGCGAGGATCGCAATTATTACTATGACAACAAGGAGTTCAATAAGAGTAAACCCTGCACCTCTAAATTCTTTCATCCCTGCCTCCCTTTCCAATTTCTCAAAATATAATATCTTGAATCCAGGGAATGGAATTTATTGAAATTGATCCTGAAGATCTTTTTAGAGATAAGGATTTCATTCTTGTAGATGTTAGAAGTCCTTCTGAGTTCAAAGAATTTCATATACCAGGTGCCCTAAATATCCCTGTCTTTGATGATGATGAAAAACGATTGATAGGTTTCATTTACAGGAGGGAGGGTCAGGAACCTGCTTTTGAGAAAGGAAAAGAAATTGGGGAAAGAAAACTTGAAAGGATCTTTCAGTCATTTAAAGAACTGGCAGAGTCGGGAAGGCCAATAGTTGTTTACTGCTGGCGAGGCGGGATGAGGAGCAGAGGCGTTTGCTCTGCCCTTTCAAAGAAAGGTCTTAAGCTTTACCGTTTGAGGGGAGGGTACAGGGCATATCGCAATTACATACTCTCAAGGATGGATGAAATTATCAGGGGGCTCACAGCAATCGTTATAACAGGAAAGACCGGTACAGGAAAAACAAGACTCATTGAAATGCTGAGATCGGAGGGCCTCCCTGCGATAAACCTTGAGGACCATGCAAAACACAGGGGGTCGCTTTTCGGGAGCGTGGGGATCAGGGAAAGGATTTCTCAGAAGATGTTTGATTCACTGCTTTTTGAAGAACTCAGGATGATCAGTTCCAATCACATAATCATTGAAGACGAGAGCAGGCGGATAGGCGATCTCCATATCCCTGAGAGTTTATGGCAGAAGAAGCAAAGGGGGATTTTTGTGGAGATTGAGATGCCCCTTGAGGAAAGGATAAGGATCATTCTTGAGGACTACACATCCTCAGAGGGCTGGGAGAAGGAGGCTGAAAAGTCCCTCCTGAAACTCAGCAAATATCTTGGACCTCAGAAAAGCAAGATAGCCTTTGAGCTATTTAGAGCTGGCAGATACAGAGACCTCGTTGAGTTTCTTATCGTCAATCACTACGATAAGAGGTACAGAGTTTTCAAGAAGCCGGATTGCAAAATCAGTGGAAATGACCTCGGTCAATGCTACGACCGGCTCAGGGACCTTTACTTTGAAATTACCCATGAGAGTAAGGTTCAGAATAAGGCTGTCTAGGGGTGGAAGAAAGTTAACGAAAAAGGACCTGAGGATAGGGAACAAAGCCTTTTCCACAGCCATCCGTTACATCCTTGAATTTAAATACCTTGAAGCGACAAAGTGGCTAATGCTTTCCGAGGACACCAGAGAAAAATTCCTTCTCCTTGGCCTTATTTACACAGCCCTCGGGCAGGAAGAAATGGCTGAGGAGTTTTTTGAAAGGTTCAAGGTCTGTAAAAAAACAACAGACCTGCAGATATTTATAGAGTTTCCTCAAAAAGGGCAGTTCCTTCAAATAGAAAGCCCTGAGGACTTCAAGCTGTGGCATACTAAGGGATCATGAAAATTCTTCTTACAGTCCTTGATGGACTTGGAGGGCTTCCTGTCAAGGAAGGTAAAACGGAGCTGGAGCTTGCAAAGACGCCCAACTTTGACAGTCTTGCAAAGATCTCTGCCCTTGGACTCCATATTCCTGTGGATGTTGGGATAACGCCGGGGAGCGGTCCAGGACACCTGGGAATATTTGGTTACGATCCCCTTGAAATTGAAATTGGAAGAGGAGTCCTTGAGGCTCTCGGCCTCGGTCTTGAGGTCAGGGAAACGGATATAGCAGTCAGGGGAAACTTTGCCACTGCTGAATATTCCAATGGAAAGGTTGTTATAAAAGATAGAAGAGCGGGCCGAATACCCACAGAAGAAAACAGACGGATCGTAGAAAGGATCAGAAAGGAAATAAAAGACGTAAACGGTGCTGAGGTAATCATTAAATCAGGAATGGAACATCGCTTTGCTCTTATCTTCAGGTTCAGGGAGCCCCTTCCCGAGGGAAGCGACAGAATTAGGGACACAGACCCCCAGAAGGTTGGTGCACAGCCTCTTCCTGCAGTGGCTGAAACTCCTGAAGCTGAAAAAGTTGCTGAGTTAGTAAATGAGTTTATACAGAAGGCAGTTAAGATAATAAAAGATGAGCCCAAAGCCAACTATATCCTTCTTAGAGGATTTTCAAAAAAACCGAAACTCAAAACCTTTGAAGAGAAATACGGGATTCGCTCGGCCTGCGTAGCGGTTTATCCAATGTACAGAGGTCTGGCAAGCCTTGTTGGTATGGATATTGTTAATCCATCAGGTGACTCTATATCTGATGAGATAGCAACACTTAAGGATATATGGGAATCCTACGACTTTTTCTTCCTACACATAAAAAAGACCGACTCTTACGGTGAGGATGGAAACTGGCAAGGCAAGGTAGGCGTTATTGAAGAGTTTGACAGGAATCTCCCCTCTATACTTTCTTTAAAGCCTGATGTCATCGCAATCACAGGTGATCATTCAACACCGAGTGTTCTAAAGGGCCACTCCTGGCATCCCGTTCCACTCCTTGTTAACTCACCTTATGTTCTTGGGGGAACTTCTGAAAGATTTACGGAGAGGGAGTGCCTTAAGGGAGAGATCGGGATCATACCCGCCAAGAAAATCATGAATCTTCTTCTTGCCAACGCAAGGCTTTTACCAAAATACGGTGCCTGATCATGGAAGTTAAGGCATTTTACTGGATGGGTGACCATCTCTTACTCCTTGATCAGAGACAGCTACCTGAGAAGGAATTATGGCTGGAACTGAGAGATCACAGAGAGGTTGCAGAGGCAATAAGAAATATGGCTGTAAGGGGCGCACCTGCTATAGGGTGCGTTGCAGCCTACGGTTTTGTTATGGGTATCAGTAAAGGCAGTGATCCTGAAGAGGTCTATATTACACTCTCCCAGACAAGGCCTACCGCAAGAAACCTCTTCTGGGCATTAGATCGGATGATGGAAGCCCTCAAGACAGGTAGGGACATAGAAGAAGAAGCCAGAAAAATTGAGCAGGAAGATCTGGAAGCAAACAGACGCATGGGAGATCTGGGAAGTAAGCTTATTCACGACGGTGCCAGAGTTCTGACCCACTGCAATACGGGTGCCCTCGCCACAGCAGGATGGGGGACAGCCCTCGGGGTGATTCGGACCGCCCATTTAAAAGGGAAAAAGGTTCACGTATGGGTTGATGAAACGAGACCCTACCTCCAGGGCGCAAGGCTGACTGCCTGGGAACTTTTTAAGGAAGGGATCATGCATACAGTAATAACGGATAACTCGGCAGGATACCTGATGAGCAGGGGCCTTGTGGACGTTATTATAGTTGGTGCAGATAGGATAACTGCAAACGGAGAGGTGGCAAATAAAATTGGAACCTACAGTCTTGCAGTCCTTGCAAAATACCACGGTATACCCTTTTATGTCTGCGCGCCCTCAACAACCTTTGACCTATCAATTGCCAGCGGAAAGGAAATACCCATTGAAGAGCGCTCAGGAAGTGAGGTCAAGGAGATTGGAGGATTCAAAATAGCCCCCGAAAACTCACCTGCCCTTTACCTTTCCTTTGACGTTACACCGGCAGAACTGATAACAGGAATAATAACGGAAAGGGGAATAATTTCCCCCGTAAATAAGGAAAATGTTAAAAAATGCCTCTCCTGAGTCTCAGAATGAGGGCTTCCCTAAAGGGAGAGCATGTTTCGGGCGCTGAACGTATTGTGACCTCTGAAGATATTCCGTCAACCTTTCTTGAGCTGCTAAGGAGACCTAAAGGTCAATATAACGAAATGGTTATAACCCTTGAGAGAATAGACCAGCCGGTTATTCTGGAACGGTCTCTTCCTATTTCATCCTTCAGCTTTGAAAGCGTTGAAAAGGCAAGGAAGTTTGCCCACCAGTGCCTGATCGACTCAGGGATCAAACCCGATATAGCTGAAAAAGGTATAAGTCTTCTGGTAAAGGGACCATCTCCTTCAGGGGGAAATATGAGGGGTGCTGTTCTCCTTGATGTGGATATCGGTGAGAGAGTGGAACCAGACCCATACAGAGGGGTAAGGACGGTTAGGGTAGACTGGATGGACAGGTTTAAAACTGCCCAGTATTTACCAAGAACCTCTCTGACCGAAAGGAGCCTTGACGCTATT
>JALTVH010000122.1 GCA_027049085.1 Aquificaceae bacterium
CTTCCCCAGGGCGAGTTTGACAGATTCCTAAAGCCCTCTTCTCCCAGAGAGAGGCGGGAGATACTTATTAACCTCCTTGACCTTGAGATCTTTGAAACAGCCCGAAAGATAGCCTCCGAGAGGTATAAGCACCTGACAGGGAAGAAAGAGATCCTTGAGCAGGAAATGAAATCTCTTGAAGAGGTTGATCTTCAGGCTGTTGAGAAGCTTGAAAGTGAAAGCAAAGAGATTGAAAAGGAAAGGGAAAGGGTGGAAAGTACAATTGAAAAACTTGAGGCAGAAATCAGAAAGGCTGAAGAGAAAACAAGGCTTGAAGAGGATCTCAAAAATACTGTTGAAAGACTCAGATCATTAAAAGAAAAGGAAAGAGAAATACAGGAGCTGTCAGAAAAACTCAGAAAAGCTGAAAGGACAGCCCCTTTCATGCCCTATCTTGAACAGCTCGAGCGAATAAGGTCTTCCCTCAGAGATGCAAGGCTCAGAAAAGATAAGTTGACGAGGGAACTGATCAAGGTCAAGAGTGAGCTAAAGGAACTAAAAGAAAAACTAAAAAGGATAGAGGAGGAAGCAGAAAGGCTACCAGAGATCAGGAAGGACCTTGAAGAAACTCTCTTAACCCTTGAAAGGGTGAAAGGAGCCATTGAGGACCTTGCCGAGTCTGCAGAAAAAAAGAAGAAAGCTGAGGAAATCAAAATAATACTCAAAGGCAAAGAAAGGGATATTGAGTATTTACGCCAGAGAGTCATCAAAGGTGAAAAGCTAACAGAGGAAGTCAAGGAGAACCTTGAAAAGCTTGATTTTGATGAGGAACGGTACCTATCTATGGTAAGAATGTCCAAGGATATTGAAAGGGCTAAGAAGAGGGAAGGGGAGCTTGAGACCCTGAACACACGTCTTAAACAGGTTAGGACCAGTTTAGAAGAGACAGATGAGAGACTTCAGGTGCTGAGGAAAAAGCTTGTTCAAAAGGAAGAGGAGCTCTCAAAGGCAGGGATCAGTTTCCATGCGCACAGCATAAGAAGTATGCTTAGCAAGGGAGATATGTGCCCGGTATGTGGGAACCTCTACGAGGATCCACCAGAACTTGAGGAAACTGGAAACTATGAATCACTCAGGAAGGAAGTTGATGATCTCAGAACAAAGGTACTCGAACTTGAAAAAGAAAAGGCAGGCCTTGAAAAAGAGGAGAGGATGATCGTTGATGAAATAGAGAACGCAAAAACCGAACTCAGAGACCTCAAGGCAGTCCTTGAGGAACACTTTGAGGAAAAGCTCAGTGAACTCGAAGAGAAGAGAGAAAGGAAAAAGTCCCTTGAGGAGAAGCTCAAGAAATATCAGGAAGCCCTTACCCTGCGAAAAGAGGAACTCTCTTCCCTCAGCCTTGAGATTGAGAAACTCCGTGCAGAGGCAAGGTCCCTTGAAAGAGAATCCAGAGAACTTGCCCAGAAGGTTGAGGCGGTCAGGGCGACGCTGCTCCCGGGTGAAAGCCTCAAGAAGGCTCAGGAACGTTTGGGGCAGAAGAAAAGAGACCTTAAAAACAAAATAGAGGAAATTGAAAACTCCCTAAACCACGTCAGGAAACTTGAGGAAGGGAAAAGGCAGGAGATGGTCAGGGTAAGTACCTCTCTTAAGGAGCTTGAAGAAAGCATGGAAGAGCTGGAAAGGAGTGAAAGAGAAGCCCTAAAAAAGCTCACACCCCTATTTGATGAATTCAGGGACTTAGAGGAAGTGCGCAGAACCGCTTTGGATAATCAACAGATTGAAGAGATCAGAAAAAGGATTGAAGACCACAGGATTGAAAAGGAAAACCTGAGCCTGAAAGAAAAGGAAATTAAGAAAGCTCTTGAGAAAATAGGCAGTGTCCCCAATATCCACGAGCTCAGGGAAAAACTCAGTAGCGAGAGACGGAAACTTGAGAGTCTTTTAAAGAGGTCGGGGGAGATTAACCGGGAAATTCAGCAGATCAGATCTGTCCTTAAAAGAAAGGAAGAGATCAAAGAGCAGTTAGAGGAGATTGAAAGGGAAATAAGGATTTACGATATTCTACGAGAAGACCTCAAGAGCGACAGGCTTCAGGACTTTGCCTCTTCCCTGATGCTCAGCAGGATCGTTGAAAGAGCAGGGGAGTATCTCCTGAGCTTCACAGGGAATTATGAGTTTCACCTTGATGAAAGGGGTGAGATGGTTGTTATTGACAGGACGCAGGGAGTGGAGAGGAGCGTGAGCAGTCTCAGCGGTGGGGAGACCTTTCTGGCTTCCCTTTCCCTTGCCCTCGGTGTGAGCGATATCCTCTCTGCCAACGCCCATCTTGAAAGCCTTTTTATTGATGAGGGATTTGGAAGCCTTGATGAGGAAACAAGGGAAAGAGTCAGCGACATGCTTGAACTAATCAAGCAGAAGATCCGAAGGATGGTCGGGATCATTTCCCACATTCCCGATCTCGCAGAGCGGTTTCACCAGAGGATTCAGGTGGTAAGGGAAGAGTCTGGATCAACGATAAAGGTTGTTTACTGAAGGCTTTTCATGGCACCGTTGAGGGCTTCCAGAAACCTGTCATTTTCCTCAGGTTTCCCGACGCTCACTCTGAGACAGCCCTCAAGAAGAGGCATGTAGGACACGTCTCTCACCAGCACTCCCCCTTTGAGTATCTCACCGTGGAGAAGGGAAGCATCAAAGAGCGTTTTGAAGAGAATAAAGTTTGCTCTGCTCGGAAATACCTGAACACCTTCAATGCCAGCCATCTCCCTGCTGAGCCTTTCCCTCTCTTTTATGACCTTCTCAATGGACTCCTCTATGAAATCCCTCCCTTCCGTGAGCATCACCACCGCCATCACCTGAGAGGGCAAGGTGATATTGAAGGGGAGCCTGACCTTTTCAAGCTCAGAGACCACTTCCTTAGCTCCTATAAGAACTCCTATTCTGAGTCCTGCCATCCCTATCTTTGAGAGGCTCCTGAGAACCACGGTGTCGCTTCTCTTCAGAGCCTCATCCATGAAGCTCTCACCGCTGTAATGGTAGTAAGCCTCGTCTATAACCGTAAAGACACCCTCATCCCTTATCTTTTGGATCCTGTCCCTTGAGTAGAGGTTGCCTGTGGGATTGTTGGGATATGCAAAATAGGAAAGAGAAACTGCACCTGCATTCACGGACTCAAGACAGGAAGGGAGATCTATATCAAAGCCTTTGTCAAGGAGAGTTGAAACAACCGGTCTTCCCATAACCTGAGCGGATATTCCATACATCGGAAAAGTTGGTTCAGTAACAAGAACACCCTCTGAGGGCTCACCTGCAACCGCCGAGAGGTAATAGATCAGCTCGTCAGAACCATTTCCGAGCATCATGTTTTCTGGGGGAACGCCGAGGAACTCTGAAAGAACCTCCTTAAGCTCCGTGCAGTTAGGATCAGGATAGAGAGAAGGATTCAGGGATTTTATCCTTGAAGTTACAGATTTCTTCAGGGACTCAGGTGGTTCAAAGGGAAGTTCGTTGGAGGACAGGCGTACAGGGGCTGAGGTGGTTTCTGTTTTGTATGCCTTCAGCCCCTTGAGGCGACGGGAGAGCATTAGCTGATTATATTACCCCTGGGAATCGGCAGGCTCTCCTTTCTCCTCCTCTTCCTCAATTTTCCTCAAATAGAGCTCAAGCTCAGCAACAGTTGATTCCTGGAGCTTATCCTCCAGAATACCCTTAACGAGCCTGTTTAGCTTTTTGTCATCCCCCATCGCTATCCCGTTGAGGATAAGGTAAAGCCTCTTTGGTAAGGAAATTGAGACCTTTTTATACCTTGGTCCTCCTCTTTTTCTGCCTTTTCTCGCCATCTTTTTACCTCCTTTTATTCCTTTATACCTTTAATTTTATGTCTCTATTCAGAAATTTTCAAATTTCTTATTAAATTCAATGGCATGATTAATCAATCTGCAATAAATTAGAAAGGGAGTGAGAACAGCTTTCGTTCCCTCACTGAACTCACCCTCGCAGCAGGCTTTTTCCAGAATTCCACTGAGCCTCTTGAGATCCTCATTTATCATATTGATCAGATCAAGCCTCCCTATCTCTCTTTCCACCTCCTCAGGTATTCCAGAGAGAAATGTTATGTCAAAGTTAAAAAGCTCGTAGTGGTCGTAAATCCTGTCAAGAACGAAATCAAGCTCTTTGAGGAATTCCACCGATATCCTTGTAAGGAACTCCTGAATCTCCTCTCTGTCTTTTTCCTTTAGGAAGGATTCGCTGAGGATTCTAACCTCCTCGATATCAGCCCTCAACTCAGATTTAATCCCCGTTAATAGATCAATGGTAAATCTCAGGAGCCTGTCGTAGGCAAGTACCTTCTGGAGAGTGCCCAGCTTATCCATCTCACTCTTTAATGTAGTCCATAACATGGGCAACGTCCTTATCTCCTCTTCCGGAGAGGTTTATAACCACCACACCCCCCTTGCCGAGCTCCCTTGCTATATCAATAGCCCTTATGACCGCATGGGCAGATTCAAGAGCAGGGATAATACCCTCAAGACGGGAAAGGATCCTGAAGCCCTCAAGGGCTTCCTCGTCCGTTGCGGTAATGTACTTTGCCCTTCCCGTTTCTTTCAGCCATGCATGCTCCGGACCAACGCCGGGATAGTCAAGGCCGGCGGAAATTGAGTGGGT
>JALTVH010000123.1 GCA_027049085.1 Aquificaceae bacterium
AATGCGAGATACTGTTGCACCTGCGTATATTTCTTTTCCTGCAACTGTCTTAACACAGTTAAAGTTAACTGTGGCAGGACCTGTACCGGCAGAGCTTACAGTGCAACCATTACCTGTTGTTGAAGGGTAAATTGTTAGCCAGGATGAAACTGACCTTGGATTTGTTTTAAAGGTTGAATTATTCCCATCATAAGGGTCAAAAAAGTCTGGTATTCCGTCACCATCGGTATCTAAAATGGTGAAAGTGGTTGGATCTGAATACTCAAACTCACATAAGTCTACGGTTGTTGGTGGGGGACCTGGATCTGTTACGGATACACACTTCTTTCCATCAAATGTTGCTGGTACAGCATATTGAAGAGCAAAATCATACGATATACCTTCAAAGTATCCAGTTATATCCTTTAGCATCCTTGATGCTTCGTTCTTTATCCTTGTCCTCAGCTCGTAATCAAGATAAACAGCAAGACCGTACATGAAACCATTCAGGACTATAAGGAGTATAAGGAAAGCAACGAGGAGCTCGATTAGAGTGAACCCTTTTTCCTCAGACTTAATCAATCCTTATCCTCCCGTACCTGCTTATAATTACTGTCTTTGATAATTCCATGGTTGTAAAGGTTATATTACCGCTGTAAAAACCGCAAGAACTATTTAAAGGAATACCTTTACGAGTCCAGAGTATCGTTCTTGTGGTGTTCGAGGTGGAAAAGGTGATGCCAGAAGGAAGTGAAATGTTTCCAAGTACTTCACTGGTGTCCTTGGTGCAATCACCATCGTTATCAACAAAAGTTTGGTAATAGTTCGACCCAGCAATTTCTATACCATATGATACGTTCTCCGTTAATGATCTTCTTTTCATCTCATTAAGGTCTGCCACAAAGGTATTAACAGCTTCATGAAGCTTTGATCGTAAGATCTGGTTGCGAAGGGGACCGAAGGCAATCCCCATTAGGATCGCCAGGATTACTATGACAACGAGAACCTCTATCAGTGAGAAACCTCTTACTTTTCCAGCCATATCAGGAAGCCACCCTCATGAGCAGACTGCTGTCTTTGTTCAATAACAACACCACTTGATATCTGAATGAATTTGCTGTATGTCTTCCTTTTGTTTGACGCCACCTCAAAGGGATTTCCAAAGGGTGGTACACCAGGCCCTATTTCAACGGAGGGTTCAATCTCAACGGTCTTACCCACGTCTATTCCACTACCAGTATCCACGACTGCTTCAGGGCTAATTATAGACGGTCTTGGATAAGGTGTTCCTGTTTTGTAATATAGAGCGTATAACTTGGTCCTGCCTTGAAAATCACAGACATTTTGAGGTGGAATAAGCGTAAGGAAGTCAACTATACCTCCATAAACAATAGGTTGAGAGATTACCGCTTCCCTACCGAGGTTAACATACCAACCGGTTGTTACCTCATTTGGTTCTGTGAATGTGGTGTCAAGTACCACGTCTTCCATTGCACAGCCTGAAGAGTCACACTCGCATATCTCGCCCATTTGGGTAACAGTGGCGGTTACGTTTATTCCTGTAGCATCGGTTAGGCTTGTTTTACTGTAAGTAGTGGAACAGCTTCCATCCCAGCATTCATCCTTTATTCCAAAGAAGTAATTATCGTACTGAATATCCTTGTCATCGTTGTTAAGGTATCTTCCCGTACCAAAGTAGACCCAGAAATCACCGTGTTCGTCTTTTGTAAAGTCTGGTGCTGCAAATACTGGTGGCACTTGTGTTCCTGTTTTAAAGTCGAACAGATCAACTACAGGCGAAACATCTGAGGGGGAAATTGAAGTTATGTTTAGAATGTAATTTGAGCCTTTTCTCAACGGTAATCTGAAAAATCCACCTGTATAGGAAGCTCCATTTTTGCCGTAGGTTCCAAAGTAAATGACATCATCAAAATAATCTCTGTCAACGTCAACTGGCATGGGGTCACCAACTGCCATATTTGATAAAGCCATTACAGGAACTTCGTGGACTAACTCGCCGTAAACGCCATCTCCATCGTTGTCCTCCAATTCATAGAAGTAAAGCTTGGGATCCTTAAAGGTGTCTCCCTCTGGTTCATTTGGTCCTGTTCCAATTACTACATACCAAGCTCCATTCTTATCACTTTCATCAACGCCAGCATTTGGATCACCAACTCTTGTTTTAATAACTATCGGGAAAGAGGTTGTAAGCGTCTCATCAGGGAGATTCCTCTCCCATAGGAGTTTCGGCACGGAGGCGGTTCCGTTAAGCCAGTCTGTCAAATCGAAAACAAAAATTGATGAGGAGAAAACCTGGCATCCTGTTTCACCCGTGTCACAGACGCCGTTGTTGTTGGCATCGTTCACTATGATCCGCTTTCCTCCAAAGCCCATGACTCCAATAAGGAGAGTCCTCCAGCTTGATGCAGTTTTGGTGTCCGTTGGCATGCCTTTGACTGATGCATCAACGAGGAGAAGTCTATAGTCAACTGTATATATGTGACAGTATTTGGGATCTCCATACCATAGCAGATAAGGAATTGCGTTCTTAGGAATAAAGGCCCATTCCTCAATTCCTATCTTATCGGTTCCAGAGGTAGTCGTGGAATTAACCAGTTTAACGGGTGTTTCAGCATTATTCAGTTCCTTAATGGTTCCAACTCTAAAGGCATGCAGCATGCCGTCATTCGCTCCGACGAACAGATATGTGTTGCGGGATTTGTATCCGGACGATGTTATGTAACTGTAATAGGTACTATCGTTGTATTTCAGATGATAGGTAGCAAGAGGCTCATTAGAAATTACTGCAGGTGTTGAGTGAATGATGTCACCAAGCCTCCAGGTTGCAGTTTTATCTGTATTGAGATTACAGAATGGTTTGATATTGAGTTCTCTTATTCTTTTAACAAATTTAATTGAAGAACAGGTTGCATCTGTTGATAGGTCTTCACCCTTAAGATATCTAATAACACACTTGGTTACAGTGTCGTTAACAGAGCTATCAATACCCGCCCATACGTTTTTAAGATTGCTAACAAGTGAGGCGTTTGTTTCCGTAAAGTTGGTTAGAGAACCATTCCAATTGACATAAATGTTTCTTGGATTAGAGGATAAATCCCTTAAAGCAAGCTGACATGCAGAGTTAAATACAGGAAGAAGCTCATTAAGGTTCTTGTAACCATCGTCTGTACAGGTGGAGCCGGGGTCTTTTACTATAACAGCCCGGGTTTCGTTCACATTCGTGTCAAAGAACATCTGGAATATTTTATCTATCGCACTCCCTGCAACGTTCAGAACCTTTTCATCAACAGTGTCCTCTCTAAAGTTATACTCTGGATCGATCCAGAAGCTCCTTAGGAAACCGAGCCAGTTAACAGGCGTACCATCTGCCTTTAGATACGTTGGGTAAAAGTAGGGCTGAATAACAAGGGATGAGACGCTTGAACGTGAAGCCAATGTTGCAACCGTAGAGCCTGAGGATGCACGCCTTAGTATATCTAAGATGGCAGATTGGATTGCGGTTTTTATTTCAGTAGCGTTTCTTGCCGCATAGAATGTATCGGGTGCACCATCGCCGTCTTTATCCCAGTCCGGGCTGGATGCTGGAAGAGGTGTACATGGGCTTCCTTTATCGTCACTGTCGCCAACCCCGTCGTCGTAATTTGTGCAATCATCAATATAGCATCCTGAAACCAAGGGATAATTGGACATTCCACCAGGCCAGGTATTTCCTGCCAGGTCAAAAGAACCATACATAGAAACATGTTTTAGAGAATTTTCCCCCGTTCCTCCCAGCCAGAGGCCTATTCCGTAAACCGCATCAACTCTAAGTTGGTTACAGTAACCTTCATTGGTACAGGCAGGCCCATTGACAAAACCTTTTGCGTGTAGCCAGTATGAAGGAACCACGGGATCTGCTGAGCCACCTTCAAACCCAGTGTCTATAGTACAGGTAAGACTAACAGAGCCTGGAGAGCCGCCATGGTTCCACTGGCCATCGGTCAACAGAATTACAAAATTTTTGGCACACGGGACAAATTTGAATTCAGATGCTTGACATTGGCCGTCATTATTATAATCTATGCACTGGTATAAGGGATTCTTCCATTTATCACCGGATCCTGACTGGGGATCGAACCCCCCGTATTTAGGTGAATTTTGAGCAAAGTAGTTATAGGCGTCCCATAAAGCTGGAGCTGTTGGTGTTGAATAAATGGGATAAACCGCATTAATAGCGGTAATTAGGTTTCTGTATGGGTAATCACTTTCCAAACTATTGGAGGAAGTAAAGTCACCTATATAGACCTTATGGTCACGCACACCCGTTCCGCTATAAAAAAGTGCTCCCATCCGGGGTCTGTTGGTGAGGTTCTTGAATCTGAATACGAGTGCATCATTGATCCTATTCCACGGAACTTTCACGTATCGTACGTAATTCCAGTCTCCACCCCACCAAACAGGTACGTATGGGTTCTGAATATATAGGATACATCCATAACTATCACAGGATAGATTGGCGCCAGGCTGGCCATAAAGCTCAGGATCACACCTGTTAACGCTAAAGCAAGAGGAAGGTGGATTTTGAGCTTCGCAACTTGATGAGGTAGCGCAGGACTTGGGCCTCCCACCAGTTACAGCCCA
>JALTVH010000124.1 GCA_027049085.1 Aquificaceae bacterium
TTTGTCTCAATAACCCACTTCCTTGATACTTCTCCCTGATACTCCCAGGCAGTCTTAAGCTCAAAGGGGATCCCTCCCGCTTTGCCTTTGAGGAGCCATATATCTCCAGAACTGTACTCGCTAAGGTGAACATCACCAAATAAGTATTGAAGAACATAAAGGTCGTGCCAGGCCAGGTCCCAAAGAGGGTTAATGTAACCTCTTCCTTTATTAAGACGCTCAATGTAAATGAATTCGGGTTTCATATCCCGCGGCAGGCTTCTGACCGGATGGGAGTAAAGTTCAATTTCAGATACCTCAAGATTGGGATCCTCGGAGATCTTTCTGAACTCTTGGCTTGTCGTAGCCGGTGGCTTCTCAAGAAGGACAGGTATACCTTTGGAAAGAAATTCCCAGGCAACCTGAACATGATCCTCGGGATTGACCGCAATGATGACCCTTGATACCTCTTCCTTAACATCACCGAAGTGGCAGTAGAAGGGGCAGACCTCACAGAGATCCGTTTTTTCAGGATTCAGGTCGCACAGCACGGGTATGATACCCATCTCCTGAAGCTTCAGAAGGTATTTGGATCCCATGTTGCCAAGACCGATCAAAAGGACGTGCATTCCTTCACCTCAGATGCCGGAGGCGGGAGTCGAACCCGCACGCCCTTGCGGGCAGAGGATTTTGAATCCCCCGCGTCTGCCAGTTCCGCCACTCCGGCTTATTCCCTAAATTATATTCTAATATTCTGATTTCCCGAAAGGAGGATATTAATATTGAGATTGAATGTTAATTTTTGTTATAATGTCTGTGTGGTGAGAGCAATGATCATCCCTTTTCTATTGGCACTGTGCATCGTATCCTTTTCCTTAGAGAGGGACTTCAGCACACCAGAGAGATCAATGAAGAACTTCTTCCCGGGATCCACCATAGAAGTGAAGAACATTGTAATTACGAAGGAACAGAAACAGCAAATTCAAAGGATTGCAAGAACAAGGCTCAGTACACGATTGATCTCCTTATATGTAGCTAAGAGGGGAGAGGAAGTAGTGGGGTACGGATACGTTGATATCCACAGAGTCAGAACCCACAACGAGAGCGTCCTCTTTGTAATAAGTCCGGAAGGAAAGATCCTTGGGGTTGAGGTGCTTTCCTTCAATGAACCCCTTGAGTACATGGCGGATGAAGAGTGGCTTGAGATATTCAAAGGCAAGAGCATAGATAAAGACCAGCTCAGGCTCGGAAGAGATATTCCAAACATTACGGGTGCAACCCTCACCGCAAGGGCAATTGCAAAGGCTTCCCGCAGAGCCTTAGCCATCTGGAAGGTGCTCTTTGGAGGCGGAAATTGAGGTTCTTCATATCCTCAAACATCAAAAGCAATGCACCTCTTTACATGACCGTCATATTTTTCCTTGCCTTTACCCTCCTTTTCTGGCTAACCAACTGGTTTTACTACCACTGGAAGTTTGGCCTGACTTACAAAAAGATGTTCGCTTACTTCTTCACGGACCCTGAATTTCCAGAAAAGATCCCTACCGCCCAGCTCCTTGAGGATATTCATATTCAGCTCTTTCTGTACTCCCTTTTTCTCCTGGCTCTTTCTTCCATATTCATCCACAAGTGCATAAGGGACAGAGTTAAATACGCCCTGATCGGTGCCTCCTTTGGTTCGGGAATAATTGAACCCGTTTCCGGCCTCCTCCCGGTTTTTATATCGCCTGTTTTTATATACCTCAAGATCTTCCTCTTCCTCCTGTTTCAGGTCTCAACGGGAATGATGATATTCTTTGCTATGAAGCTCTATCTTACAAAGGAGAAGGAAGAACCACCAGAGAGAGGAATTCTCTACACAATCGTCTTTATCTTTGCAGGATCCGTAATTCTCTTTGCCACCATTAATTTTTTTTTATTTATAACTAAGTTTGGACTTCTCCCCTCTCAGGTTGCAGGCTACTTCATGGGAAACCCCGAACTCTTCATCAAACGAAAAACCCTCCAGGGACTGATGAACGTATTTAACCCTCATCTGATCAGTATGGCAGTTTATATCTTCGCCGTTGTTCACTTTGCTTTCTTTACAAACCTCAGGAGGAAGATCTACTGGTCGGTTCTCCTCTTTGGATTTGCCTTCCTTGACAACGCCTCGGGACCACTGATCCTCTACTTTGGACTGCCAATGGCCTACGTCAAGTCCGTTTCCTTCCTCATCTTTACAGGATGCCTCTACTATATGGCTTTTCTGATAATGGTTTCAATTATCAGACACAGGGCAAGGCCGATCGTAGTCCTATGATATTCCCTCCTCCCTCTTAGCCACATCCAGCCTTCTGATCACCTCTTCGCGGGCAGTTCCACCAAAGGAAATTTTCATGTCCGCACTCCTCTCAGGACTCATGAGTTCAAGGGCTTCTTTATCAAACAGGTCTGAAAAGGTCCTTAGCTCCTGAAGTGATAAATCCTCCGGTTTTTTCCCTTTTTCAATGAGATAGGCTGTCACTTTGCCCGCTATCTCATGGGCTTTCCTGAAGGGTAGTCCTTTTCTCACCAGATAATTGGCAAGGTCTGTCATAAGGGTAAAGCCTCCGGCAGAGGCTTTGAGTCTTTCCTCATTGAACTCAAGTCCATCAAGTATCTTTCTTAAAGCTTTGAGTGACCCATCAAGGGTTCTGAGGCTGTCAAAAAGAGGTTCCTTGTCTTCCTGAAGGTCACGGTTATAAGCGGTGGGAAGGCCTTTGAGAACAACCATCAAAGAAACAAGGTTGCCTATTAGCCTGCCCGTCTTTCCTCTAACAAGTTCCAGTAGATCCGGATTCTTTTTCTGAGGCATAATTGAGCTACCAGTGCATAGGCTGTCGGGGAGGCTGACAAAGCCAAACTCTTCCGTTGACCACAGGATAAGGTCTTCTGCAAGGCGCGAAAGGTGCAGTCCGATCTGAGCAGAGATAAAGAGAGCCTCAAGGATGAAGTCTCTATCTGAAGTGGCCTGGAGAGAATTCCTTGAGATCCTTGAAAATCCAAGTTCTCTCGCAACAGTAAACCTATCAATGGCGAAATCCACACCAGCAACCGCTCCGCTTCCCAAGGGAAGCTCATCAAGTCGTCTTAGAAAATCTACCAGCCTGTCGGTGTCCTTTAGAAACATCTCTCTGAAGGCAAGGAAATAGTGAGCAAGCCTGATGGGCTGGGCTCTCTGCAGATGAGTATAAGAGGGAGTGATTAGACCAAGGGACTCTTCTGCCCTTTTTACAAGAGTTCTTCTGAGCCCCCCAAGCTCCTCAAGAAGACTCAGGATCTTCTCTCTAAGGTAGAGCCTCTCATCGGTTGCGATCTGATCGTTCCTTGACCGAGCGGTATGGATCTTTGCACCGGCGGGACCTGCAAGCTCGGTTAGCCTCCTTTCTATGTTCATGTGAACGTCTTCAAGGTCCCTTCGCCAGTTAAACTTGCCTTCCTTGATTTCCCTCTCAATCTCGTCAAGGCTTTTAAGAACTTTCTCAAGTTCCTCCTTGCTCATAACGCCAGCCTTTTTCAGGCTCCTTGCGTGGGCTCGGCTCAGGGCAATGTCCTGGAGGGCGAGTTCTCTGTCAAAGCTGACCGATTCGGTGAACTCCTCAACAAAGCTGTCGGTTTCTTCAGAGAAGCGCCCGCCCCACGGTTTGTCCATAGAGAAATTTTAACAGTCTGGTAATTTTACCCTCCCATGAAGGCAACATGGCATTAGTATGGAAATGTCGCAAATAAACCGGGGAGGTTGGATTATGAAGAACCTGCAATTCTTTGGAATGGGTGCTCTGTGTGCCCTGGTCCTTTCCTGCTCTGGCAACCAAAGCGGAGGAGATCCAGGACAAGGCGGGGGTAACTTTCTAACGGGTACCTTTGTGGCACCAGATGGCCAGACACCGATTGCGGGTGCAACGGTATGGATACCTGGTTCTGGACCGAGTCCTGTTCTCTCAAGCCTGAGTTCTGACTGCGAGAGTCCACCAGAAAGTTACAGAGTCTTTGCCTGTACTGGTCCCGATGGAACCTTTCGCTTAAACATACAAGGAATCAGCGGTGCTGTGACACTCAAGCTTAAAAAAGGTGCATTTATGCAGACTCTAAACATAGACCTTAATTCCGGCGGATCCGATCTGGGACAAATTACCCTCGGACAAGATCCATCAACCGGTGCTCCGAAAATGGCAGTGGTAACAGGCAATTATGACAGAATGCAGGATGTCCTTGCCAAACTCGGGTTCGGAGAAATTGATTCCTTTGGAAATCTCAGACTTGGAACTGAAAGGTTTGACTTATATGATGGAAACAGCTCTTTAGATCCAAGCTACCCCGATTTTGATACCATCTTTAATGATGGGGACGGGGACTCAAAACCTGATATCAATAACTACGACATAGTTTTCATTAATTGCGGTACGAACTACGAGTTCCTTCTTTCCGATAGTTCAAAGGTCCAGATCCTGAGGGAATATGTTCAAAACGGAGGAAGGCTATATGTGACCGATCTGTCCTACGACTTTGTTGAGCAGGTTTTCCCAGAGTTTATAGACTTCTACCTCAGTGACTCTACCCCAGAAGCCGATCCAGAAACAATGAATGAGGCACAGCAGGGAAGCGGGAGTATAACGACGGAGGCCGATATTAAGGACAACATGATGAAGGAGTGGTTAAAGATCGTGAGCTGTGTTGATACCATGGATAATCCCGTTGACTGTGTAAATCCATCCACTGGAAAAGTAGACATAGAAGGCTTTTTACCAGGATGGGCTGTTATGAATGGATCGCACCCCTCAAAAGCTTCAGAGGTAAAAATCTGGGTTGAAGGACCCGTTGAGTTCGGATATCCCATCGATAGCGGGATAAAACCCTTAACCGCAAGTTTTCCCTTCGGATCAGGTAAGGTTCTCTTTACTTCCTATCACACGGAAGCAGCAAACATAACGGGACTTTTACCGCAGGAACGAATACTCCAGTACCTTGTGTTCTTCTGAGAGATGTTTATATTATCTTCCTTATGAAGCTGAGACTCAGGATTAAGAGAGGTACGGTAAAGGAAGAGAGGTACGACAGCTTTGAGATAGAGGTGAGCGAGGGGATGACCTTCCTCTCCGCCCTCCAGAAAATAAAGGAAGAGATCGATCCCAGCCTCACCTTCAGGCAGTTCTGCAGGGCGGGGATCTGTGGCACCTGTGCCATCACCATCAACGGCTTTCCCAAGCTCGCCTGCAGGGAACAGGTTCTGCCCTATGCTATGTTGGAGGAGGAGGTAACCCTTGAGCCTCTGGAAAAGTTCCCCGTCATCAGGGACCTTGCCATTGATTCCTCTGACATGGTTACTGAAATGAAAAGGCTCAGGTCCTGGATCAGGGAATTCTCAGGAGAGGTGAGGATACCGCCCGAACTGAGCAGGAGGATTGAGAAGTCCGCGGACTGCATCCTCTGCCTTGCCTGCCAGTCCCACTGCCCTCAGATCCTTGAGGAGGAATACCTGGGACCCCTTTACTTTGCAAAGCTTTACAGATTCCTTGAGGACCCGAGGGACCAGGAAGGTGAGAAGAGGCTTGAGATTGCGGTTGAGGAGGGAAACCTCTACCACTGCCTTTCCTGCAACAAATGCAACAACGTCTGCCCGAAGGACGTTGAGCCCGCAACTCTCATCAGGGAGCTGATGACCTATACTGATACCGATGGGCAGGGAAAGTAGGAGGTATGTGTGCCAGTCCTGCGGTTACTCAAGCGTCAAATGGATGGGGAGGTGCCCCTCCTGCGGTGAGTGGAACACCCTCCTTGAGGAAAGGGAAAGGAGTTATTTAAAGGTCCTTAAAACACCGCCCGTCAGGGCGGTCCCTTTAGACAGCATTCCCGAAGAGAGCTTTACAAGAATATCAACGGGCTTTGAGAACTTGGATGGGGTTCTGGGTGGAGGTCTTGTTCCGGGTCAGGTGGTTCTGATTGCGGGAGAGCCGGGTATCGGAAAGTCAACGCTCCTCCTTCAGGTTTCCAGAAGGCTCAGAAGTGGTGGAAAGGTTCTCTACGTTTCGGGGGAAGAGTCTTCAAGCCAGATTGCGATGAGGGCAAAGAGAGTAGGCGCAGTTGAGGGCCGAATTCTGATACTTACAGAGACGGTCTTTGAGAGGATCCTCTCCGCGGTGAGGGAGACAGGACCCTCCCTTGTGGTTCTTGACTCTATTCAGACGGTTTACTCTGAGGAGCTTGAGTCCTCAGCGGGATCTGTCTCTCAGGTGCGGGAGTGCGCCTTCAGACTTTCGGAGCTGTGTAAGGAGATGGGGATCCCCTGCTTTATTGTCGGTCAGGTGACGAAGGAGGGGGCTATTGCAGGTCCCAAGGTCCTTGAGCATCTGGTGGACACCGTTCTCCACTTTGAGGGAGAGAGATTCAACTTTTACAGAGTTATCAAGGTTTCAAAAAACAGGTTCGGTCAGGCTGGGGAGGTCGCGGTCTTCAGGATGACCGATAGAGGACTTGAGGAAGTCCTTGAGCCCTCTGCCTTTTTCATTGAGCAGAGAGTGAGGTCCCCGGGGAGCGTGATCTTCCCCTACACCGAGGGAACAAAGCCGATCCTCCTTGAGGTTCAGGGCCTCGTGGTTCAGGCTCTCTACACGACGCCCCAGAGGAAGACCCAGGGCTACGATACGGGGAGGCTTTCTCTGATCCTTGCGGTTCTTGAGAAGGAGGCGGGGATCTTTACTAGGGACTCAGACGTCTTTGTAAATATAGCGGGCGGAATGGCGGTCAGGGAACCTGCCTGTGACCTTGCGGTTGCGGTTGCCATTGCGTCTTCCAAAAGGGAAAGGATAATTCCCGAAGATACCGTGGTCTTCGGTGAGCTCGGCCTTGCTGGTGAGGTGAGGGCTGTTCACTTTGGAGAGTTGAGGATTGAAGAGGCAAGAAAGTTCGGCTTTAAACGTGCTCTTGTGCCCAGGGGGCAGGAGCTTGAGGGCAATGGAATAGAAGTTATAGGAGTATCAAGTATTTCCGAAGCCATAGATCTGATCCTCTGAGGCTGAACGATCCCACGGAGTTGCTGTTCGGTTTTTGTTCGGTTATATTATATCCATGCTCTCAAGAAGGCAGAGAGAGGTCCTTGATTTCATCCTCGGCTTTGTTAGAGAAGAGGGAAGGGCTCCCACAGTCAGGGAGATAGCCTCAGCCCTGAACCTCTCGGTTTCCACGGTCCACGAGCACATTGAAAGGCTCAGGAAGGAAGGCTACCTCTCAAAGGATCCGAGGGGGAGGATAGCCCTTGAAAGGGAAAGGATAGCCAGAGAGGGGATCCTCTCGCTTCCCTTCTACGGCTACATAGCGGCGGGCAGTCCCATCAGTGCGGAAGGAGAAACCCTTGAGGAGGTGGATCTCTCGGATTTTGTTCTGTGTGACAACTGCTACGCCCTGAAGGTAAGGGGCAACTCAATGGTTGAGGAGCACATCCTTGACGGCGACATCCTGATCGTTGAGAAGGTCCACGAAGTGCCCAACGGATCCGTTGCTGTCGTTCTCATAGACGGGCACTCTGCGACCCTCAAGAGGTTCTTTAGGCTCTCGGGCGGACTTGTGAAGCTCGTTCCAGAAAACCCCGAGATGGAACCGCTCATTGTAGAAGCGGACAGAGTCCAGGTTCAGGGAATACTCAGAGGAGTGATCAGATCCTACAGGAGGAAGAAGCTGTGAAATACGACTACCACGATACGATCCTTGATTGCCTCAGAAAGCACATGAAACCCGCCCTTGTAGATTGCAGTAGCAGGTTTGACCTCTACAGAGTAGCGAGGATGGTTAGGTGGTCGGGCGGTAACCCCCGGGAAGTTCTCAGGTCTATAAGGGTGATCAGAGTTTTCACGATCTTTCAGGTGAAGCCCGCCATAGAGAAGGTTTTGAGGACACGCCCTGACCTGATCATCATAGCTGACATAGAGAGAGTCCTTGAGGACGAAGGAGTTGCGGAAGAAGAAAAGGCCATGGCCTTTGAGAGGGCAATGAGAGTGGTTGCCCGGGCCGGCGTCCCTGTTCTATTTGCGGGAGGTGAACAGGATGGGCAGAACACTGCCATCAGCAACACAGCTTATCCGGAAAGAATACGCAGAGTGGTCTGACTTCAGGCGATCTCTGCGGGCTGAGGACAGGAAGATCTTTGACAGGCTCTTTGCAAAGGCAAAGAAGCACGCCCACTCTGTGGGAATGGCCGGGCGCCTGTACCCCCTTGAGGCGATCCTGATGGCGATCCTTATAGAGATAGAAAAGGAGCTTCAGGAATTGAAAGGTGAAAGGTCAGAGTGGCTTTATCCTTGACCTCTACTCGGACAGAAAGGGGATCGTCCTGTGGATAATCACGGGCGAGAGGAGGCTGAAACTAACCTATCCCTTCAGGCCCTATTTCTTTATCAGGCCCCCTGAGGAGAGGTTTGCTCTCGCCCTGAATAAAGCCTTCGGAAGGGGCCTGAACATCAGGGGGGAAAGGGGCAGGGATCTCAGAGAAGGAGAGGTAGAGGTTCTCAGGGTGACCGCCGAGAACCCAGCCCTTTACAGAAAAGCCCAGAACTTTGTAAGGAAAAGCAGGATCTTTATGGAAGCTGAACTCTACAACGTCCAGATAGCCCCCGAACAGCTCTTTGCTTTCAGGAAGAGGCTCTTTCCCTTTGGGAAGGTACTTTTGACCGGCGGTGAGGTGGTGGCCGCAGATAATGCCTCAGCCACCGATTACGATCTGCCCCACCTGAGGATCATGAAAATAAAGCCCATCACGGGACAGCTCAATCCAAAGTTTCTCAAACATCTTCCCCCTTTCCTGATAGAGTTTGAAGGAAAAGAGCTCATCTTTGACGGGGGAGACCTTTCCTGGCTTGAGAAGCTTATCCACAGAGAAGACCCCGACCTGATAATAAGCGACTTTGGCGATGAGGTGCTTCTTCCTGCAATGGCAAGGGCAGGCATAAGGAGTCTCTGCAGAGACGGGTCAAAGCCGGAGATCAGAAAGGGGAAAAGCTTCATGTCCTACGGGGAGATCGTTTACAGAGCGGATTCCGTCTTTCTAAAGGGGAGGATTCACGTTGACAGGATGAACTCCTTTTTCTTCTCGGAAGTAGGGCTTGAGGGGCTCATTGAGCTTGCCCGGATATCGGGAGTCAGTGCCCAGGTCCTTGCAAGAACCTCGGTCGGAACTCCACTGACCGCCATAGAGATCAGGAAGGCCTGGGAGGAGGGCTGGCTCATCCCCTACAGGAAAAATCTTCCTGAAGACCCCAAAACCGCCCTAAAGCTCCACCAGATAGACAGGGGCGGTCTCTCTTTCAGACCTATACCGGGACTCCACGAAAACGTTGCTGAGTATGACTTCTTTTCCATGTACCCCTCAATAATAGCGGGCTTCAATCTCTCCTACGAGACCATCAACTGTTCCCACAGAGAGTGCAAGGTAGTTCTCCCCTTCGCAGGCTACAGAATATGCACAAAAAGAGAAGGTATTGTGCCCAGGGTCATGAGATGGCTCCTTTCCAGAAGGAGAGAATACAAAAGGAGGCTCAGGGAAGCGGAGGGAAAGGAAAGAAAGTCCCTTGATGCACGCCAGAACGCCCTAAAGTGGCTCCTTGTGGTAAGTTTTGGATACCTCGGCTACAAAAACGCTGTCTTTGGAAGGATAGAGTCCCACGAGGCAACCACCGCCATCGGGAGGGAGCTCCTCCTCTTTGTCAAAGAAAGGGCAGAGGAAAAGGGCTACAGGGTCCTCCATGCTCTGACCGATGCCCTGTGGGTCTACAGAAAAGACGCAACGGAAGAGGAGTACAGGAAACTTGAGAAACAACTCAACGATGAACTCTCAACGTGGCTGACCCCACTCAATCCGAAGGCAGAGGGCTTCAGCCTCTCCCTTGAGGGTGTTTATCACTGGATAGTTTTCTGTCCCTCCAAGGAAGACGGCACAGGCGTGCCAAACCGATACTACGGCAAGTTCTCAAAGGGGAAGATAAAGGCAAGAGGAATAGGTATAAGGAGACGCGATACCCCCGCCTTCATAAGGCAATTTGAAGAGGAAGCCCTCCGGATCCTCTCCCGCGCAGAAAATGCAGGCCAGTTCAGAAAGCTGATGAAAGAGGTCATGAAGCTCAGGGAAGAGTACGTCCGGAAACTGAGGGAGGGAAGGATCAGCCCCTTTGACCTGATAATCTATAAAAAGGTAACCAGAAAGCCAGAAGAGTATAGACACAGGTGCGATACCGCAGAGGTAGTCTGCACCCTTGCCAAGGAGGGCTTCCAGATCCAGCCAGGGGACAGAATCGGTATCCTCTTTACCATCAAGGGCTATTTACCAGCAGTTACTTATATCTTCGGAAATCCTTCTCTCCCCATTCTTGATATAGACAGGTATGAGCGGTTTCTCAAGGAAGATTCACTCTTCGAAATTATCAGGGAGACACCTCTCCGGTGATGTGGTCAGCAGGTCTCTATAGGCTATTGATCCTTTTTATTAAACTCAGCGGGTCTTTAAAAACCCTTCTATTGTCTATTTTTATCTTCCCCTTTGAGTTCTCTAAAAACATCTTTAATTTCCTGACAGCTTCTAAATCGCTCTCTGTTAACAGGGCAAGAACAACATCGGATGAAGTATTATCTATCAGGGCTCTGGCTTCCATATAGTCTTCTTTACCTGCATAAAAATCCGATTGAGTTGTAAGAGCAACTTCTTTTCCTTCTGAAACAGGGCTCTTTTCAATATGTTTGGGTCCTTGCCATCTTACTTCCTGTTCGCTTTTCAGTGTTTCATCTATAACTGTCAGTACTTCTTTTCTGTTCACAGCAAACACATATAGAGTTTCCAGAACCCTTATAAAATCCTGTCTCTTTCTGAACTCTTTGGCTCCTTCTCTTACCCTTACTCTCACTCCTCTACCAAGGGACTGAAGAACAAACTTTTGAGCATCCCTACTGCCAATATTTATGTAGGCTATCACATTTGGTCTTGGACTATCCCATCCCTCATAAAAAGCCCTTGAACCTGCCAGGAGGCTGATGCTTTCTTTTTGATCTATGTTCAAAAAGTAATCTTCACGATGTAGTAATTCACGAGTTACGGCGGTTTCGGATAAAGTCTTAAGCCAATTTGTTATGTCCCCGATTTTTATTACTGCAAATGGCTTTTCTGAACTTTTTAGCTTCAAGGCTATTTCCTGTTTGTTTTCCGGATGGTAAAGAATTTCGATCTTAGAGGGACCTGTTGATGAAAAGAAATACCTGTAAAGGTCATCATGTGTGAAATTTTTAAGATGTTCTATTTCTTTATCTCTAAGCTTACCTTCCTCAACCCAGAAGTAAATTTCCTTTAGCTCCCTCAAAAGCTCACGCCTGATTCGCAGAAAGGCTTCCTCACTTATTCCCTTTTCCGCTATATGAAAAAGTTCTCTAAAAAAAAGTTTTAAATCTGCATCCTCAGTATTGACAGTATTAACAAGAATTACTGCTAATGGCATGGGATATCTTGGATCCCTGATTTTCCTGAGAAACCCCGTAACAATGAGAAGTTTAGCAATTATTTCTTTCTTCTCATCATTGGTATACTCATAATCCTTCTTTCTAAAATCCTTAGTCTGAGTTTTCATAACAACGACATGCTTTCCGTATCCATGTTGAACAAAATCTGCAAGGTTAAACCTGAAAATGGCACTTGCCCTGTCAAAATCCTCTGTAAAAGTTGCGGAAAAGTTAAATAAAAAACCATTTTTAGTAAAAACATTAAAAATTTGCTTCCTTTTACTCTCTTCCGTATCTCCCTTGTGTGCTTCGTCAAGTATGAGATACCAGTTTCCATTGCTATGATAGTTTTCGTAATGAAGGATTTTTTCTCCCTTTCTGTCTGAAATAAGGTCGGCTCTGTAGTAAAAAACAAGAATGTTTTCTCTATCAATCAGTTGAGGATTTGCCTTCCTCTTACTGAAGCTTTTTAGCTCTTCGAGGATTATCTTACGCCTTCTGCCATAATTGTATTCCTCTACATGTCCTCTGAATGACTCTATAAGGTCATCCCTCTGTGTTAGAAAAAGGATGTCCCTTTTAGGTAAATGCCCTTCTCTCATCAGATAGTCAAGAAGCTCTATGAGTTTTACAATTACAATCGTTTTTCCACTACCTGTCGCCATCCAGAAGCATGCTCTGTTGACAAAAGTTCTGTAATCAATCTCCCATTCTTTAAAGTGCATTTTGAGTATTTCCGAGCTTCCCTCCCAGTTCTTGTTAAAACCTCTTTTAACATATTCTTTCCAAAGCTTCTCTTTATCCTGATTTATCTGCAGATAATAAAACTTAAGAAGCTTATAAACATTCCTGAGAGCATTCTGCTGATAATCGTGTAATCTCTTTTTATGAGAAAAGACTTCAAGGCTAAGGGGATACTCAACAAAAGGGAGGGTTTCTACAAAATCTCTAAGCATGACGCCCGTATCACAAATTTTCCATTAAGTCTATGAATTCATCATTGTCCATTTTCTGAAAAAACCTTTCAAATTGCTCTTCATTATAAGATTCTATGTCCTCTTTACTTTTTGGTTCCCATAACCAGAATCTAAAAGGTGGCGGATCCTTTTCGTCCCTAACTTCGTCTAAAGGTTCATAAAGAACAATAAAAAACCTGATATTAGCTCTCTTAGCCAACTCATATAATGCCTTTATATTTGCAGAAGCTAGATACTTTTTCTGCTTAACATGGAATTGCTTAACTTCAACAAGGGCTTTTGGTTGAAATTTTCCGGAGACAATTCTATATTCGTAAAAGTCTATATCGGTCGTGTAACACTTATTGCTTAAAAACTTCCTGTGCCAGTAGTTAAAAGCCAAGTTTCTCGTGCCCGTCTTGTCTGTTCTTTTTCCCCAATCATCTCGTGTTAGTCCATCATCGTAAACCAAATTTCACCTCCACCATAGAGCAGGTGCCACTTCCTGTAAATCAATTTTGCCATCTTCAATTTTAATTTTGAAGTTATCTTCCATTTCTATGTAGTTTTGCGTAATTTTAATGATTTTTGACCCCTTTAAACAAGATAGGGTTTCAGCGATATCTATTTGTTTGTCCGGATACAACTTCTTTGGATCAAAGTATAATCCTTCGCCCTCCTCTACACTGTAGAGGAGTTTTTCATCAACTGCAAAGAGGTATTGTTCGGGAAAGTAACCCTGGTTCTTTTCTATGTCATTATACTTTATAGTTCTCAGTATCTCTTCATATTGCTCGAGTTCAAAATACTTAAAAAAACCTCCTGCCTTATCCTGGTTATATCTTTCTTTCACATCCTTATCCTTACTTATTCCGGATTTATCATAAGCCAGAACCTTTTTCATTCTTGGCAAAACTACTTTATAAAAGTGTTCACCCATTTCAATGCCGATCCATTTCCTATTGAGCTTATGAGCTACCGCTGTGGTTGTACCACTCCCGAGAAAGAAATCCAAAATCAACTCACCTTTTTTTGAAGTTGATTCTATAACACGCTTAAGAAGAGCTTCCGAGTTCTCGGTTTGAAAATTCCATGCTGTAGAATAACCATAGATATCACTCCAGTTAGAATCCAGAACTTCTAAATCTTTATCCTCAACCCAGTATTTAGGCTGGGGATCATCCCTGCCACATACTGGGCATCCCTTCCACAATCCTCTGGTTTTGTCATGTTGATATCCACAATGTTTGCATTGCAGAATCAAATTTCCTTCTTCTGCTAACTGGTTTATCCTTTCCTGGGAATACTTCCAGTGTTTCCCTTCCGGCGGGTTCAGCTCTTTACCGAAAAATATTTTAGGACTCCCCTGCCCAGATGAATCATCCATGTGTCTCCAGAAACCATTTCGCCTCTGATTTTTTTTCTTGAAAGGATATACATAGGAAAAATGTTCGTAGTTTTTTGCATAGACATAAATAGTGTCCAAACCTTCAGGAAGCTTTTTTATATTCTTTTCCATGACATTCTTCTTAAATCTTCGTACACTTAATTCATTCCGGAAATTTTCTTTTCCAAATATTTCATTTAAAAGTAGTCTCACGTACATATTTCCGTTGTAGTCGCACCTTACAAAAATACTTCCCTTCTCACTGAGCAGGTCTCTTCCCAGTCTTATTCTATTCTCAAGCATAGTTATCCATGTAGAATCCTTGTAATCCACAGTGTAGTGGTAGTCTGCGTCATGCTCTTTGTTAAAGGGCGGGTCAATATAAATCGTTTGTACCTTTCCTCTGAATTTTGGAAGAATAGTGTTAAGAGCTTGAAAGTTCTCGCTTTTTATTAACCATCCATCAAGCTCGTCGTCAAGATTATCAAAAAGGGCAAGGATTTCATATTCAAGGTCTTTAAAGTACCTTGTGTCCACAGGTAAGAACCTGTATCCAGGGTTCACCATTATGCCATCCATGTTATTGATTAGAATTTCCTCCTTATTGAATTTTTCACTCACTATCTTTAGTTCTTTCCACTCTTCAATCTGGTCCTCTATATTCGGATGTGAGAGGATCTTTTTGATAATATCAATGCCCCCCTTCTTTTGTTCAATCCTGTCTAAGGTAATGACGTAGTTTGAGTTAAAAACAAAGCGTGGCTTAAGCCATATCTTAAGAAGTTCATTTTCAAAAAGGGTAATCCAGTTAATTATTCTGTGGGCTACTTCTTGAAGAATCTGAATCTGTTTTATTCTTCTTTCCTCCCAGGACGTAGTATCCTCCTGCCCAACGAAACCGTATAGGTATTGATACATCCACAGGTCAAACTGCTCTTTGAGAAATCTCTCTGCGTCCTTGCATATAAAGTAATCAACCTTCTGCTGTTTTTCAAAATCTGCTATAGCTTTTTTGATCACCTCTTCAGAGGGAACTTCCATCGTATATCTGTTGAGCCTGAGGTTTTTCTTAATTTCCTTCCTTATCTCTTCAACCCTTGTTTCCCTGTTTCCTTCTTTGTATAAAACTCTAAGTATCAGTTTGTTCTGGTCTTTTATAAAGTCTTTGTACTTGTATATCAAAGCTTTTTTTTCGTTTCCTTTTTTGTATTCAAGAGAAGAGAGGTCAAAGAATATCCTGATTCCATCTACCTCTACTTCCATGCTCCTTAAAATCCTGTCTGATTTTATGTAATAGTGTCTGGAAGTTTTCCAGTAAAGCTTAACATCCCCCTCATCGTAAATACGATCAAAAACACTTGAATAGTACGGTGTAAAAACCATCAAAGGAGTGCCGGTTTCATTTAGATACCTGTGAAAAAAGTCATAAAGCTTATCAAGCAGCTCTTCTTTAAACTCGGGGAATTCAGAGGTCTTTTCCTCTATTAGAGCTTCAAGCTCTGGTTTCACTCGTTTACTAAAGTACTCACTTTTAACCTTTAAAAGGTTTACATACCCACCCTTACCTTCAATTTTTTCGCCGATAAAGACATCTTCCAGAATACTAAAGAACCTGTGCGTTTTAATATCTGCAATCATAGTTAAACCTTGTTCGGGCAGCCCTTTTGAGCATATTCTACCTGAAAGTTTTAGCTCTCCTGGGTATTCAAGGGAGGGTGACGGGACTCGAACCCGCGACATGGGGATCCACAGTCCCCCGCTCTACCAGCTGAGCTACACCCTCCTGAAGTCTTTAAATTATAACATTCTGAGCACCGGTAAAGCCTCAGGAAGCTGGCTTCTCTCAAGGGTTTCAATCAGACCACAAACCTCGTTTCTGAGGGATGAAACATCAAAATATGTACCAACAGCACACCTGAGCTGGGGAAGGGCTTTTTTCAGGACCCTCAGAGAGGCATCCCGATCCCCGTTCTCTAAATGGTGAAGGGCAATTGCAACCCTTATCACGCCCTGAAGGGCGTTCTTAATCTCAGAATCCTGCTCAAGGCACCAGAGGTCCTCAAGGACCTCATGGGCTTCCCAGAACTGATCTCTTTCCCACAGCCTTATCGCCTTTCTCAGAAGAAAATCCTTCCTGTCAATGCCGAGGCTATCGTCAAGGAACCTCACTTTGGCTGGGCTGGTATCAAGAAGCATGTGAAGGAGAGTAAAGGCCTCCATGGGTTTAAGCCCTTTCTCAAGCACTCGGTCCCTAAAGTAAAGGTATTCCTCTGGGGTGTCAATCTCCAAATGTCTAAGCATATCCCTGGTGAGAGCGGGATATTGAGAGGGCCTGATTAAATAGGCAATGTGGGTTGCGATCGGGAGGGCCTCCCCGCCGAGGGGATGGAGACTATCCACAAGACAACCAAGCAGGTTACCCTCTCCCACTGATCTATCTGAGATCGCTTTCTCTGCGCGATCAAAGATCTCCGGGATGAAGGCGTTGAGCTCACCTCTCAGTTGGGTATTTTCCTCAATAAGAGCCTGAAGAGACTTCCAGCAGGATACGAGAGTAAAGGGTGACAGGGCATTTCCGAGAGAGATATTATTTGAACCAAGAATAGCATTGAAATACCTCTTGTAGGTCTGCACAAGTGTATCACTGTCAATCCACAATGGAAGGAGTTCTTTGGTTTTCCGAAGGAGGCTAAGAGCAGACTGGAAATCGCCCTTCCCCCTGGTCACATTCAGAAGGGCCTTTGAGGCCTCAAGGGGGAGGCCTCTCTTTTCCAAGCGTGTATAGTAAAAGAGAGCTAACCTTACTGCATCATTCAGACCTTGGCTCCCATCTGCTTGGCTTTCTCAACAACGTCCTCAATAGTTCCTACCATGTAGAAGGCGTTCTCAGGAAGATGGTCGTATTTGCCGGAGAGGATTTCCTTGAAGGACCTTATGTTATCCTCAAGCTTGACGTACTTTCCGGGCATTCCTGTAAACTGCTCCGCAACGTGGAAGGGCTGGGCAAGGAACTTCTGAATTCTCCTTGCTCTGTTAACGATAGCCTTGTCCTCCTCTGATAGCTCCTCCATACCGAGGATTGCAATGATCTCCTGAAGCTCCTTGTAACGCTGGAGGATCCTCTTGACCTCCATTGCGGTCTCATAGTGCTCATCCCCTACGAACTCTGGAGCAAGGTACTTGGAGGTTGACTCAAGGGGATCAATTGCTGGATAGATCCCGAGCTCAGCAAGTCTTCTTGCAAGGACCGTGGTTGCATCAAGGTGGGCAAAGACCGAGTAAGGTGCAGGGTCTGTAATGTCGTCGGCTGGAACGTACACCGCCTGAACCGCGGTAATTGATCCCTTCTTGGTAGAGGTGATCCTTTCCTGAACCTCACCGACGTCGGTGTTGAGGGTCGGCTGGTATCCAACCGCTGAGGGAAGCCTTCCAAGAAGGGTTGAAACCTCCGAACCAGCCTGAACGAACCTGAAAATGTTGTCTATGAAGGTGAGGACGTCCTGTCCCTCAACGTCCCTGAAGAACTCAGCCATCGTTATTCCCGTCTGGGCAACCCTGAACCTCACCCCCGGAGGCTCGTTCATCTGTCCATAGACCATAACGGTATAGGGGAGAACTCCGGACTCCTTCATTTCAAGCCACAGGTCATTCCCTTCCCTTGTTCTCTCACCGACACCTATGACAACCGAAAATCCTTTATGGTACTTGGCGATGTTGTGGATAAGCTCCTGCATCAGGACCGTCTTTCCGACTCCAGCACCTCCAAAGAGTCCGACCTTTCCACCTTTCACGTATGGCTCAAGGAGATCAACGACCTTAATTCCCGTTTCAAGGATCTCAACCTTGGTTGACTGCTCTTCAAGGGCAGGAGGATCCCTGAACATCGGCCAGTAATCCTTTGCCTCAACGGGACCCTGCTCATCTATGGGTTTTCCAACAACGTTGAAGATCCTTCCGAGAACCTCTCTACCGACGGGAACACTTATAGGACCTCCCAGATACTCAACCTCCTGTCCTCTGACGAGCCCGTCTGAGGCTCCCATCCCTACCGCACGGACCCTGCTCTCACCTATGTGCTGGGCAACCTCAAGGAAGAGTTCTTCCTCTGCCCAGTTACCTTTATCATCAATGAACTTCCTCACGGTCTTGAGACCGTGTTTGATAGGGGGAAGATCCTTTGTCTCAAACTCGACGTCAACAACAGGACCAATGACCTGAACGATCTTGCCAACGATCTTCTCAGCCATGAATGACCTCCTTACTTCATTGCTTCAGCAGCACCAACTATATCTATAAGCTCAAGAGTTATTGATTCCTGACGTGCCTTATTAAAAATCAAGGTCCACTGCTTAACAAGGTCATCTGCATTCTTGGTTGCATTGTCCATAGCAACCATTCTGGCAAAGTGCTCAGCAGCGTTGGACTCAACCATTGCTCTGTAAATCTGGTAATTGAGGTAAAGGTTCATGAGGGTATTCATGAACTCTGACTCGTCCACCTCAAAGGTATAAACGCTAACAGCGTCGGGAACACCGCCTTCTGGCAGTTCAAAGGGCAGGAACTTCCTTCTGACAGGTTTGTAGCTTGCTCTTGTTATCATCTCGTTGTTGAAGAGGTAAACCGCGTCAGTCTTTCTGTCGGTGAACCTATCCCTGACTATCTCCGAAACCTCTTTTGCTATTTCAAAGTGAACCTCCTTCCTGAAGACCTCATCGTAGCCCTTTATAACGCTGTAATCCCTCTTGGAAAAGTACTGGTAGCCTTTCCTCCCTATCAGAAGAAGGTTCACCTCTATTCCTTTTGCCTTCTGTTCCTCCGCAAATTTTTCTACTTCCCTGATTATGTTTGAGTTGAAAGCACCTGCAAGACCGCGGTCAGCGGTGACAAGGATGATGTCAATTATCTTCTCCTCCCTCTCTTCTAAAAGTGGATGGGTCTCCCGGTCAACGTGGGCAGCGAGGTCCCTCACAAGCTCGTAGAGCTTGTCGGAATAGGGTCTTGATGAGTACAGCAGTTCCTGGGCTCTCCTGAGCTTTGCGGCTGAAACCACCTTCATGGCATTGGTTATTCTTCGGGTATTTTTGATACCCTGAATCTTCCTCCTTATGTCTCTCGGGGAAAGCTTGGGCATAACGGGAAGGTATTATAGCACAGGTGTGATAAAATCAATTGCCAATGGAATACGCGTACTTTGAAGGAAGCTTCGTTCCAATTGATGAGGCAAAAATAAATATAAAAACAAACTCCTTTCACTACGGCACCGCAGTATTTGAAGGCCTGAGAGCCTACTGGAACGAGGAAGAAGAGCAGTTATACATACTCTTTGCGAGGGAAC
>JALTVH010000125.1 GCA_027049085.1 Aquificaceae bacterium
GCGGATACAGACATACTCATTAAGGAACTTACCCGGACTGCCGAAAACTTCAGGCTTGTTGCCGAAAACCTCAACAGGATCCTTGAGGAAAACAGGAGAAATATCAACCTTGCCCTTGAAAATCTCAGTGAGTTGACAAAGGTCCTCGGTGAGATGGCAAAGGAAAACAGAGAAAGCCTGAGGGAGACTCTTACTCAAATGGCAATGCTCACTGAAAACCTTAACAGAACGCTTCCCCAGGCTCTCACATCCATTGAAAGCCTTGCCGATGAACTGTCTGGAATAGCAAAAGAAAACAGAGGAGACCTGAGGGAGCTGGTTGCAAATCTCAAGGACATATCAGGATCCATCCGGGGTGACCTCCCCCAGCTTGTGGAGGATCTGAACAGATTGACCGGGAACCTCAACCACCTTTTTGAGGAAAACAGGGATGATATAAGGGCAACGGTCAGGAACCTCTCTGAAATCACTGACCGGCTCAAGGAAAGCTCAAGGAAGCTTGATGAGATCCTTGAGAGGATCCACTCGGGAAGGGGAACGATCGGTAAACTTGTCACCGACGATGAACTTTATGAGAGTGTTACCAAAGGGGCAAAGCTTTTTGGCGAGGCGGGTGAGGTAATAACAAAGACAAGATTTTATGTGGGCTTTGGGGGTGAGTATTACGAGGGTGGTGATACAAAAGCCTTTCTATCGTTGAGAATTCAGCCAACGAGAACCACATACTTCCTGATTGAGGGAGTTGGTGACTCAAGAGGAAGAGTTTATACACAGGAAATCCTTGGGACTGGCGAGATAATCAGAAAAGAGTTCAGGCCCGAGATAACCCTTCAGATCGCCAAAAACTTTTATCTAACAAGGACATCCTACCTTACCGTAAGAGCCGGGTTGAAGGAATCAACAGGTGGAGTTGGCTTTGACGTGGTGCCTGCTGAAAGGTTAAGGATTTACTCTGATATCTGGGAAACTGGCAGAAAGGACAGGCCCGGAGAAAAGGGGCTGAATCCGATCCTTCAGGTCGGTGTTCAGCTGCGGGTGTGGGGTCCTCTTTACACACGCTTTGGTGGTGATGACCTCCTGAATGAGAAGCTGAGGGGCTACTTTATAGGTGCAGGGATGGAGTTTTCCGAGGACTATCTGAAATACCTTTTAGGTGGACTGGGTTTGCCTTTTCCTTAGATTTATTTTATATGAGGAGGAGCATGTTCACAGATCAGATAAGAAACCTCCTTTCGGTTAACTTGAACGTTCGGCAAAACGAAAGGGTCCTTGTCTTCACCGATGATGAAAAGGATTACCTGATAGATCTCCTTGAGGAGTTTGGGGAGGTTCTCCCGGAGTTTACTTCAAGGTATAAGACTTACCATTACGGTTCCCTCGGAGTCCACGGAACAGAGCCCCCCGAGGACCTCTGGAGGGTTACCTTTGGTGATAGCGCTATAGAATCCCTGAAGGAATCGGGATACCTGGAAAAGATCCTTGCCAAGGACAGCTATCCGCAGTCCGAGGTCGTTGATGTTCTCAGGAATAAATCGGAAGAGGTTCCCGATGTGGTAGTTGCCTTTCCCTATTATTCAACCACCCATACCTTTTACAGAAGGGTCCTGACTGAACACTTCGGTACACGGTACGCATCAATGCCTCTTTTTGACCCCTCTATGTTTATGACTTCAATGAACGTTGACTGGACTGAGGTTGCGGAGCGTAGCAGGGAAATAGCTGACGTGCTCACAGAGGGTGAATGGGCTCACGTGGTCTCTGAGGATGGAACCGATATTGAGTTTTCCATAGAGGGAAGAAGGGGTATAGCAGATACAGGTCTCTTCCATAATCCTGGTGATTATGGAAACCTCCCTGCAGGAGAGGCTTTTGTCGCACCTAAGGAGAATGAAGCCTTCGGGAAACTTGTGGTTCTTTACGCCCCGGACAGGAAGCTTGAGAGGCCTCTGACCTTCAAGTTCATTAACGGTGGGGTTGAGGACATAGAGGGGTTTGAGGATTACAGGAAATTTATAGAGGATATCTTTAAGAAAATGCCCACCGCCAGGTACATCGCTGAGTTTGGAGTGGGTACAAACCCAAAGGCTTCAAGGCCGGACAATCTCCTTGAGGCGGAAAAGATCCTGGGGACTGTCCACATTGCCATTGGAGATAACCATACCTTTGGTGGTGCAAATATCGTATCCTTCCACACGGATTATGTTGTTTTTAAGCCCACAGTGCTTGTAGGAGGAAAAGGATGGGAAAAAAGGCTGATATTAAGAGGAAAACTCCAGAAGATCTGAAGATAGATTTTCTTCAAAAGGTTCACCTCTTTGAGGACCTCAGCAGGGACGAACTGAGGGAGTCCACCGTTTATATGAAAATGAAGGAGTACGCCAAGGGAGATTACCTCTTCTTTGAGGAGGATGCAGAGCCAGGGATATTCATCCTCGTAGATGGTCTCGTGAAGCTGATTAAGGAGACCCAGGATGGAAAGACGATAATAGTCAGGCTTGTCTTCCCGGGTGATGTTTTTGGCTGGATAGAGTGGGGCAAAAACTCACCTAAAAGCACCTACACCGCAATGGCGGTTCTTGACTCAAAGGTGCTTTATATCTCTAACAGGGACTTTATTAACCTTGCAATCAAATACCCGGCCATAGCTATTAAGATGACCTGTGATGCTACTGCTAATCTCCTTCAGACCTACGAGATTCTAAAGAGCATAGCTTCCGGGAGGGTAGAGGAGAGGATAGCCAAGGTTCTCCTTGAGCTTGCCGATAAGGTGGGAACCAAGGTTGACGGAACGGTTGTAATAAGGCTTCCTCTTACAAGGCAGGACATAGCAGAAATGACAGGGACTACCGTTGAAACAGCTATCAGAGTTATGAGCAGGTGGAAGAAGCAGGGGATCATCAACACTGAAAGGGGCTACATTGAGATCCTAAACCGCAGAGAGCTGGAGAGGCTTTTGGTATAAAATATGGAAAAATGAGAAAGTTTTACATCCTTCCGTTGCTTTTCTTCACATCTACTATCTTTGCAATGGGTGAGGGCAGGTCTGTTCCTGCAGAGTTTAGAAAGATGTCTGCCGTCGTCAAAGATACAAAAGGAGTCACCCACGAGATAGATGGTCTGGTATGCGGAGAGGGAGAAATACGATTCAAAAGGGGCGCTGTTGATTACAGGATCTCCCAGAGCGTGATTTCTTCCATAAAGGTTCTTGGAAAATCAGGGGGCTACGTTGCGGTGAAGGTAACCTTTGAAGACGGAGAGACTGAGGACTTTAATGTTTCAACCTCCCTGAGATGTGAGGCTCAAACGGCGAAGGGAATCATTGACTTTTACATAAATGACGTTAAAGAGATAAAGTTTGTAAAGGGAGATGGCAAATGAAAAGGTTTTTAATACCCCTTATCGCAGGGATGTTCTTCTTTGCTGGCTTTATAGCTGGTATGTCCAAAACCATAGCAGGTGAGGATGAGTACAACTACCTGAAGCTCTTCTCTGATGTCCTCAAGATAGTCAAGGAGAATTATGTTGAGGAGCCCAGCATAAAAGATCTCATTTACGGTGCCCTGAACGGGATGATGTCATCCCTTGATCCCTTTTCTGCCTTCTTTCCTCCTGAAAAGTACAAGGAGTTTATGGAAGAGACAGAAGGTGAGTTTGGAGGCGTTGGAATTGAAATTTCCATGGATAAGGGCAGACCTATAGTTGTTGCACCTATAGAAGGAACCCCTGCTTTCAAAGCCGGTCTGAGGGCTGGCGACGTGATCATGGAGGTTGACGGTGAGGATACCTTTGGTAAAAGCCTCATTGAGATAGTTAGGAAGATCCGGGGAAAGCCCGGAACTAAGGTTACGCTAACCATCATGAGAAAGGGAGAAGGAAAACCAAAAAAGGTTGATATAGTGAGGGCGATAATTAAGATTGAGAGCGTTAAATACACTAAGTACGAGGATGTGGGATACATAAAGGTAATTCAGTTCCAGCACTATACAGCAAGAGATCTTAAGAAAGCACTGAAGGATCTTATAGGGCAGGGGGTTGAGGGACTCATTCTTGACCTGAGGAATAACCCCGGTGGTTTACTTTCTGAGGCGGTAAAAGTTTCGGATCTATTTTTGCCGGAGGGTAAGCTTGTTGTATATACAAAAAGCAGGAAGGGAAGCGAAGAAAAGTATTACTCCAAAGAACCTCCAGTGGTTCCCCAGAACCTTCCCCTAATTGTTCTTATCAACAAGGGTTCTGCCAGTGCTTCAGAAATCGTTACCGGCGCACTTCAGGACCATGGAAGAGCGATAATTATAGGTGAAAAGAGCTTTGGTAAGGCATCGGTTCAGAATATTATTCCCCTTGAGGACAACTCTGCAATTAAGCTAACTGTTGCTTACTACTACACACCCCGTGGGAGCCTGATACACAAAAAGGGCATTGACCCGGACGTAAAGGTAGCCATGGACGAAAAGAGATGGGAACAGCTCGCTGAGAAAATTAGGAAGATGAGGATTGAGGGCAATGGCAAAAAGGTTATTCT
>JALTVH010000126.1 GCA_027049085.1 Aquificaceae bacterium
GGCGGGCAAGGCTTTACTTCCTCAGGGACCTCAAGGGTAAGGTTGCCCAGAGGAAGATTAAAGAGATCAAGAAGTGGGAGTACGATGCCATGCAGAAGAAGAAGGAACAGGCCCGCCTTGAAAGGGAAGCTCAGAGGCGGGAGGAGGCAGAGGTTCCTGAAACGGAGGAGGCACAGCAGAAACAGGATCAGGGAGAAGAGCAGAAAGGTGAATGATCAGATACGAATTGAGATTCTGGAGGGACGGGCTTTTAGTTGCGGGAGTTGATGAGGCAGGGAGGGGACCCCTCGCCGGTCCCGTCGTTGCAGGGGCTGTTATTCTCAAGCCCGGAACACCGCCTTTCCTGAGGGTTGATTCAAAGAAGCTCACGCCGAAGGAGAGGGAGGAGGTTCTTGAAGAGATAAAGGAGAGGTCCATAGCCATCGGAACAGGTGTCGTTGACAGCGAGGTTATTGACAGAATAAACGTTCTTCAGGCAACAAAGCTTGCCATGAGGCGTGCCCTTGAGGACCTGAAGACTCACTTTGATGTGGTGATAAGCGATTACGTTAAGGTTGAGGGCTACAACTGTCTGCCGATAGTGAAGGGTGACGAGAGGAGTCTGAGCTGTGCCTGTGCAAGTGTTGTTGCAAAGGTTCTCAGAGACAGAATAATGGAAAAGTTTCACGAGGTTTATCCCCAATGGGGCTTTGCAAGCCACAAGGGATATCCCACGAGGTCCCACAGGGAAGCTCTCAGGAGCCACGGCATTACCGAGATTCACCGTAGGTCCTTCAGGCTCTGATGCATATTCCTGTTCTTTTGGAAGAGTCGGTGGAAATCCTCCTCGGTTCGGGCGGAAGGGTTTTCCTTGACTGCACAGTGGGTCTTGGGGGCCACGCCCGTGAGATCCTGAGAAGGAATCCCGACAGTTACGTCATAGGGATCGACCTTGATGAGTCTGCCCTTGAGAAAGCTCAGGAGAACCTTAAGGAGTTTGAAGGTCGCTTCAGTCTTTACAGAGCCAACTTCAGGGATATGGACGAGGTTCTTGCTGAGGAGGGCATTGAAAAGGTTGACGGGATACTGATGGACCTTGGTGTTTCAATGTTTCAACTTAAAAGCGGGAGAGGCTTTTCCTTTCAGGATAATGCTCCCCTTGATATGAGAATTGGAAGAGATCAGAACCTGACCGCCTACAGGGTGGTAAACGAGTATCCGCAGAAGGAGCTTGTCAGGATATTCCGTGAGTACGGTGAGGAGAGGTTCAGCGGTCGCATAGCAAAAGCTATTGTACGTGCCAGGGAAAAGAAGCCGATTGAAACGACTGCCGAGCTTGTGGAGATCATCACCTCAGCCCTCCCCACACCAAGGAGGCACGGGAGGATCCATCCTGCAACCAGGGTATTTCAGGCTATTCGTATAGAGGTAAACAGGGAACTTGAAAACCTTGAGGTAGCCCTTGAGAAGACACCATCTCTTTTGAAAAGAGGCGCCCGGCTCGCTGTAATAAGCTTCCACTCTTTAGAGGACAGGATAGTTAAGAATTTCTTTAGAGATCACAGGTCCCAGTTCAGGGTTCTCACAAAAAAGCCACTGACGCCCCAAGAAGAGGAAATTGAGCGGAACCCTGCCTCAAGGAGTGCTAAATTAAGAGCTGGGGAGAGATTATGAATCCCTTTATGATAGTTTTTATAGCGCTTGTAATTTTTCTGGGGAATCTGTTCTACTCTGTGTACGCCATAAGGATCCTGAAAGATCACTCTGCCAAGCTCAGCACCTATAAAAGCCTTAAGGAGGAAAACCTCAGGCTCAAAGCAGAGATTGAGAAGATGCTAAGCATTGAAGAGCTTGAAAGGTACGCTATCAAGAGGGGATTTAAACCCTTCAACTGGGAAGAGTTTGCCATTATTCTTTTCAAAGAACCTTCAAAGAGAGGTCAACCCAGGAAGCGCCGTAAATGATGCTTCCTGAAGAGATGTAGCTAACACCTTCCACGGCATATTCATTGAGATTTTCAAGAGTTATGTTTCCCGAAACCTCAACCCCAGCCTTTCCGCCTACCATCCGCACCGCTTCCCTGACCTCCTGAGGCGAGAAGTTATCAAGCATAATTATGTCGGCACCAAGGCTAACAGCCTTTTCCACCTCCTCAAGACTCTCCACCTCAACCTCAACCTTAACCATTGGTGAAACCTTTTCTCTCACTCTCTTCAGGGCTTCCTCAAGACCTCCCGCAACTCTCTTGTGGTTATCTTTGATCAGCACCATGTCGTAAAGGGCGAACCTGTGGTTGTGGCCTCCGCCGATCCTCACCGCATATTTTTCAAAGTACCTGTAGCCGGGTGTGGTTTTCCTTGTGTCAAGAATTCTTATCCCTGTCCCTTCCAGGGCTCTTACGAATTCCCTCGTCCTTGTTGCTATACCTGATAAGCTCTGGAGGATGTTGAGGGCAAGTCTTTCCCCACTGAGGATTATCTCAGCCCTCCCATCCAGCTCAAGGATCCTGTCCCCTTTCCTGAACTCTCCACCTTCGCTGACCTCAGGTTTGACATATACACCGCCCATCATCAGGAAGAGTTCCTGAACGAAGGGGAGACCTGCCAGTATCCCCTCCTGTTTTGCCAAGATCACCGCCCTTGCGGTTTCATCCCTGACTATTGCTTCCGTTGTTATGTCGGAAGTTCCGAGGTCCTCTTCAAGAAAGGCCTGGAGCCTTTGACGGACAAAAAGCCTGTTCATCGGTTATATGTTATCATCAGCGGATGGAGAGACGCCCTCTGGTCATTGCCCACAGGGGATTCAGCTCTAAATATCCTGAGAACACCTGGTCAGCTTTTGAGTTTGCTTTTCATGCTGGGGCTGACCTCATTGAACTTGACCTTGTGTTAACAAAGGATAGGAGAATATTCGTGAATCATGATCTTGAGATAGAGGAAATGCCTATCAGAGAAATGACTCTTGAGGAAGCAAAATCAAGGGTTGCGGGATCTATGGAGCTAATTGAAGTCCTTGAATGGGCAGAAGAAAAGAAAATAGGCCTCTACCTTGATATAAAGGACAGGGACATGCTGGGAGAGCTGACCTGCGTGCTTAAGGATTTTGGTTCTAAGACAACCATTGTTGTCTCCTCTGCTGATGATTTTCCCTTCATGAGGCGGTTCAAGGAACTAAATGACCACATACTTACAGCCCTCCTTTTCAGAAATCTCCTTCCTCCTGAAGATATGGTTGAGCTTTCCCGAAAGTACTCTGGGGACATAATCCATCCCTGCTGGGAGGACAAGGACCCTTATCCAAGCACACTGATTGACAGGGAATTAATCAATTACATGAACAATGAGGGATTTCAGGTTGTCTGCTGGCATGAGGAGCGTGAAGAGGAGCTCAGGACGCTTGCCAAAAAAGGATTCTGGGGAATAACAACAAACGATCCTGCGCTCCTTTTAAGGATTCTGAAGGATTCCTGATCACGTTCCTCCCCTGTTTTTCCAGGTTATATAAAGGGTGAGAAGAACCCTCAGGTTGGTCAAAACAGCAAGGACCACAAAGAGGGCGCCTATCCATCCGACAAGGCACATAAACATCGTCAGGAAGATCCGCTCATCCCTCTTTCCGGGCAGCTTGCCCAGAGACGGGAGGTCCCTGTAGGCGTCCCTTCCAAAGGCTCCCCTGTATCTTTCCGTTGAGTAGCTAACCATGAAAGAGCCGAAGATTGCAAGCAGAACCCAGGGAAGTAAGTCGGGAGGAGGCTTCATCCAGAGGGCAAGGGCTGAAAGGAACATAAAATCCACATACCTGTCAAGGATTGAATCAAGGTATCCACCGAATCTTGTAGTTCTCATGCTTGCCCTCGCGACCTCTCCGTCAACACCGTCAAGCATTGAGCTGATCTGGTAAAGGATCCCACCGAGGAGAGGAGAAAAAAGTGCAATAAGAGCAGAGAGGAGACCAACCGCAAAGGTTATCCAGGTTGCCTGGTCAGGTGTTATTCGTTCAACGACCCTTTCAGAAATTGCAAGTGACACCTTCCTGTTGAGGTGTCTTGCGACAAAGCCGTCTCCCGCATCTTTAACAGAAAGCCTCACTAATGCTTTTCTTGCATTTTCTACATCCTCAGGCGTATCAACGTCCATCCAGAATTCTCCTGAAATAAAGGTGCACTTGACCCGGGCTTCTTTTACTATTTCGCTAAGAGTCACCTTTTCCCTCTTGTGGACAAGCCTTTCTGCGGTTTTAAATATATCTTCTTCAAGTATAAAGAATCCCGTATCAAATCCTGTCCACTCCTGAATTTCTTTTCCTATGTCAGCAATGAGCCCTTCTCTGCACAGCACCTTTGTTGCTTCTTCCCTGTTGATAAAAAGTCCGAGCTTGTCAACCATAAGGCCTTCGCCTTTTAGAGCCTCTTCAATGAAATCCTCTGAGTATAGGTGATCTCCCATTGTAAGAACGAATCTGCCCTCAACATTTCCTTTTGCCAGGTACAGGGAGTAGCCGTTTTCCCTTTCCGGTTCTTCATTTTTTAT
>JALTVH010000127.1 GCA_027049085.1 Aquificaceae bacterium
GCGAATACGGCATTCAGGCTCTTGACAGGGCATGGATAACCCAGAGGCAGATTGAGGCGGTAAGGGTTGCCCTGGTTAGAGCCCTCAGAAAGGGCGCCAAGGTATGGATAAGGATATTCCCCGACAAACCCTACACAAAGAAGCCCAACGAAGTGAGGATGGGTGGTGGTAAGGGTGACCCTGAAGGCTTTGTTGCTGTCGTAAAGCCAGGCAGGATAATGTTTGAGTTCTCAGGAGTGCCGGAAGAGGTTGCCCAGGAAGCCTTCAGGCTCGCAAGCGCCAAGCTCCCTATAAAGACAAGACTTGTCAAGAGCGGAGGGTTCACCCTATGAAAGCTGGCGAGCTGAGAAAACTCAAACCAGAGGAGTTAAGGAAGAAGGCCGATGAGCTTAAAATGGAACTCCTCAAACTCAGATTTCAGCAGAGGATCTCTGGTCTTGATGACCCGATGAAGATAAGAAACACCCGCAGAGACATAGCGAGAGTCCTGACGATCCTGAGAGAAAAGGAGCTGAGAGGTGAAGGCTGATGGCTGATCAAAAATGGAACGAGAAGCGCAGGCACTTAGTGGGCACCGTTGTGTCGGACAGAATGGACAAAACGGTTGTTGTTAAAGTTGACAGGCGTGTTCCCCACCCCCTTTACGGAAAGCACATCATAAAGAGCAAGAAGTACCATGCTCATGATCCAGGTAATGAGTGTAAAGTAGGTGACAGGGTTGAGATAAGGGAGACCAGGCCTCTTTCCAAAACCAAGAGGTGGGTTGTTGTAAAGGTCCTTGAGAGGGCAAGAAGGCAGGAAAAACAGCCCCAAGAGTCTTGACTTAAGCTCAGCTATCCTATATTTCTTTATTACATGCTCAGGTGGTTTCTTTACATAAGCGGTGCGATCCTTATCATTGACCATGCCTATACCCACTATGGTCCCTCAATAATCAACGGTTTTGCCAGTACCTTCTTGGGGCGTCAGGTGCAGATAGTTGAGAATCCTCCCCACAAAGAAAGCATCATTGACAGAGGCATTAAAACTGTTAAACAGACTTGGAACAGATACTTTGGTGGAGGAAAAAATGGATAAGGAAGGTGTCTTCAGCACCGTTGAAGAGGCAGTTGAGGACATAAAAGAAGGGAGGATGGTCATTGTTGTTGATGACCCCGGGCGTGAAAATGAGGGTGACCTTGTGATGGCTGCAGAGAAGGTCACCCCCGAGGCGATAAACTTCATGGCGAGCTACGGCAAGGGTCTTATTTGCCTATCCCTCCCGCCTGAACGCTGTGAAGAGCTTGACCTCTACCCCATGGCTCACAGAAACACCGATCCCAAGGGAACCTATTTCTGCGTTTCAATAGACGCCCACCACCGCTTTGGCGTTACCACAGGAATATCTGCCCACGACAGGGCAACCACGATCAAGCTTGCCCTCAGTCCCGATGCCAGGCCCACAGATTTCATCCGTCCAGGCCACGTTTTTCCCCTCAAAGCAAGACCGGGCGGTGTTCTTGAGAGGGCAGGGCACACTGAGGCTTCCGTTGACCTTGCAAAGCTGGCCGGTCTTTACCCTGCGGGTGTGATCTGCGAGATCATGAAGGAAGACGGGACGATGGCACGCCTTCCTGACCTCATTGAGTTCGCCAAGCGCCACAACCTTAAGATAATAACAATAGCTGACCTCATCAGATACAGGCTCAAAAAGGAAAGGCTCGTTGAAAAAGAGGCAACCGCGCATTTGCCGACTCCATGGGGCACCTTCAGGATCCATGCCTACAGGCACAAGCTTACCGGTGAAGAGCAGGTTGCCCTCACGATGGGAGAATGGGAGGAGGAAGAGCCTGTACTTGTTAGGGTTCACTCCGAGTGTCTGACTGGGGACGTCTTCCGTTCAATGAGGTGCGACTGCCGGCCTCAGCTTGAGAAAGCCCTTGAAATGATTGCAAAGGAGGGAAAGGGCGTTCTTGTGTATATCCTCGGACACGAAGGAAGGGGAATAGGACTTGTTAACAAAATCAAGGCCTACGAGCTTCAGGAAAAGGGCTACGACACGGTTGAAGCCAACGAAAAACTCGGCTATCCCCCTGATCTGAGGGACTACGGGATCGGCGTTCAGATTCTCCTTGACCTTGGCGTTAGAAAGATGAGGCTCATGACCAATAACCCCAGGAAGATAGTTGCCCTTGAGGGCTTTGGTCTTGAGGTGGTTGAGAGGGTGCCCATCAAGATAGATCCAAACGTTCACAACAGGGTTTACCTCACAACCAAAAAGGAAAAGCTCGGTCACATCTTTGAGGACAGGTAATGGCTGACTTCAGGAACGCGGGAACAGACAGGGGAGACATATCCAAGGAGGCAAAGCATCTCCTGATCTCTGCGCGCATCCGCAGGGAAGAGTATCTCAACATGATAGATGAGCTTGAAAAGGAAGAGCTTGAGTATGACCTCATTGAGTACAGAACCCTTTATGAAAGGGAGGTTCTCCCCCTCTGGGAAAAGGCGAGGTCAATAGGTGTTGAGTCCCTTGTAAAGACTGCCGATGAGATCAGGTCAATCTACGAGGAGATCATCGCCCTGATTGAGGAGAGGATCTCTTCAGGATCCTGACCACTTCCCTGTGTCCGTAATCCCTTGCAAGTTCAATGGGAAGGAGACCTCTATTGTCCCTGATGGTGGGATCCGCTCCCTTCCTCAAAAGGTACTCAACTATATCTGCAAATCCGTTTCCTGCAGAAACATGCAGTGGTGTTAGTCCCGCACCGTTCCTTGCATTCACATCAGCTCCTTTACTTATCAGAAGCTTTACTATCTCAAGATAACCGTTTCTTGAGGCAAGGTGAAGGGGCGTCCAGCGGTTGAGATTTCTGGCGTTTACCTCGGCGCCGAACTTGAGGAGAACCTTTACAGCCTCAAGGTGGCCGTTGTTGGCAGCAAAGTGGAGGGGCCTGTGATTATACCTGTCCCTTGCGTCGGGATCTCCACCGATTGATAGCAGGTATCTGAGGATTTTAGCTTTTCCAAACTCTGCGCTCACGTGCATTAGGGTAGTCCCCAGATTGTCCCTTATGGTGTTGACGTTCCCTGAGTTAACAAGCCTCTTAATGGAGGCTGAGTCACCCTTAATGATCAGGCTTGAGATCCTCTCAAAATCATTTTTCTCTGCTGCATATGTCAGAAAACTAAGAAGAATGATCAGTAAGACAACTGACCTCAGGATGCCCTCGTTCCCTCCTTTACATCCCTGTCTGGCACAAGGACGGAAAGGTTATCCCCGTCCATAAGGGCGAGGATCATTCCCCTTGATTCAACACCAAATATCTTTCTTGGCTGGAGGTTTGCAACGATCATGATCTTCTTACCGACGAGCTCTTCCGGGCTGTAGTATTTTGCAATTCCTGCAACAAGGGTTCTTTCCTCGTCGCCGAGGGAGACACTGAGCTTAAGGAGCTTTTCCGATCCCTCTATTCTCTCCGCGGAAATCACCTTCGCAAGGCGAAGGTCTATTTTCTGAAACTCTTCAAAGCTTATTAAATCTGCCTTTTCCATGGGACTTTTATTATATATGACAGTGGACATCAAAAAAGAGAACCGTTGCTGGTAAAATTGGCAGGTCAGAAAACCACGGAGGAGGTGGAAGTCATGGCTGATACGGTAACGCTCAAAGGCAATACAGTGGCGCTTGTTGGACCTTCCCTGAGTGTTGGTGACCCTGCACCTGAGGCAACGGTTGTGACCAAGGACCTTGAGGAAAAGAGGATCGGCGGTGCAAAGGGCATTGTTCAGCTCATCATCACTGTTCCTTCCCTTGACACGCCCGTCTGCGAGACGGAGACCAAGAAGTTCAACGAGATGGTTGCGGGTCTCGGTGGCGGGGTTGACGTGACCGTCGTTTCCATGGACCTGCCCTTTGCGGAAAAGAGGTTCTGTGAGAGCTTTAACATTGGCAACGTCACCGTTGCAAGCGACTTCAGGTACAGGGACATGGAGAAATACGGCGTTATGATCGCTGAAGGTGCTCTGAAAGGAATCCTTGCCAGGGCAGTCTTTATCGTTGACAAAGATGGAACCCTTGCCTACAAACAGCTTGTCCCGGAAATCACTCAGGAGCCCAACTACGACGAGGTTATAGAAAAGGTCAAGTCCCTTTCCTGAAAAGGGGCTTCCTGTTTGCCTCCGCTTCCTTTATACGCCTCACGGGCGTTTTGTGGGGCGCTTCGTTGAGAAGGGAGGGGTCCGTTTTTGCCTCTTTGACTATAGTTTTTATTGCCTCTGCAAATCTTCTGAGAGTCCCGGGACTTTCAGTCTCGGTCGGTTCAATCATGAGGGCTTCCCTCACCACAAGGGGAAAGTAAACAGTCGGTGCATAGAATCCGTAGTCTAAGAGCCTCTTTGCTACGCCGTAGGCGTTGGCACCGTATTTTAGGAGATTTGAGG
>JALTVH010000128.1 GCA_027049085.1 Aquificaceae bacterium
GTGAGCAAACAGCAGAAAAGATCAAGATTGAACTGGGAAGCGCTATTATTGAGGAAGAGGAAAGGACCATGGAGATAAGGGGAAGAGATATGACCGGTCTCCCAAAGACGATAACCGTTACAAACCACAACATAACTGAAGCCCTTGAGGACACGATCAACTCAATCATAAACGCTATAAGAGTAACCTTAGAAAAGACGCCTCCCGAGCTTGCAGCAGACATAGCAGACCGGGGGATAATTCTCGCAGGTGGGGGATCACTCCTCAAGAATATGGACAAAAGGATCCAGGTTGAAACGGGCATTAAAGCCTTCTACTGCGAGGATCCTCTAATAGCGGTTGCAAGGGGGGTTGGAAGGGTGCTGGACAACCTTGACCTGATAAGAAGAATATCTATGGAATGACGGAAAGGAGGTTCCACCTTCTATCTCTCCTCGGTATTTTTCTTGGATTACTCCTCTTCTTTACCGATGTGGCAAGGCTTTCCTTCGTTCGTGAAACCGTCAAGGTTATAAACACCCTTACCTCACCTCTTCTCAACCTAAAAGAAGAGGTCATTAACAGCACAAGGCGAATGATTGAGATCTACTTTGCCATGAAAGACGTAAGGGAAGAAAATCTCAGGTTAAGAAATCAGATTGAGTCTCTCCTGATGGCTGAGAGGGAGCTTTCTGCCTGCGTAGAGGAGCTGAGCAGTATAAAGGAAATTGTCGGACAACCACCTGTGCCTAAAAGGATCCGCTACTTCCTCACGAGAATAATCTTTTACGACCCCTCGGGTCTTGACCAGTTCGTAATCGTTGAGGGAGGCAAAGACAGAAAGGTGAAGGAAGGCGACGTTGTGGTCACCCAGAACCATGTTCTTGGCGTGGTTGAATCTGTTTACGGATCCACAAGCAGAGTAATAACACCCCTCAATGAGAAGTTTTCCTCTTCCGCATACGTAAAAGGAACCTTCAAAAAATACATTTACAAGGGAGCCTATCCAAAAGGGAGACTCCTCCACGTCAACATAGATGACAAGGTTCAGGAAGGTGAAGAGGTTATGCTCCTTGACCCAAAAAGGAGAATACCCCCCTTTCCCTTAGGTGTTGTTGATAGCGTAAAGAGGGGGAAGGATCCCTTCTTTAAAGAGGTGCTCGTTAAACCGCTGGTAAATCCAAGAAAGGCGGACTATGTGTTCCTGATCAGGAGGGAAGGTTGAGATTTCTAATTCTCCTCCTTTTCACTGTTTTCATTGAAACTTCTGTAATTCAGGCGGTTTTCAGACCTGGATTTGCCGCACCGGATCTTCTCCTGATCCTTCTCCTGACAAAAGCCTACCTTTCAGGCAAAGAAGCGATCCTCTGGGCACTCCTGGGAGGATTCCTTCTTGACATAATGACCGACACTCTGGGCCATGGCCTTGCCCTTGAAACCCTTGCGGTTTATCTCTTTATACTGATCAGCGAACGTGTTCTCTTCCGAACATGGCTCGCCTTCATTATAAGCGCAGGCACCTCCCTCCTTATAAAGAAAGTTCTCGGCGTGATCATAATGGGGCTCAAATTCTCCTTTGATATATCAGTTCTCAAGATCTTTTACTTCTGGTTTATAGAACTGGTAATTATGTTCGTTATATACTTCCTTTATCTTAAAAAGAAAGAATGAGCAGAAGAAGGTTTTTATTTCTTGCCTTTTCCCTGATAGTTCTTTTTGGAGTGATAATCGCCAGGCTCATACATGTTCAGATCTTAAAGAGAGGAAAGTACAGAAAGCTATCAGAGAAGAACTACCTGAGGGAAAGGATACTCTATCCGCCGAGGGGCGACATATATGACAGGAGAGGTGAGAAACTCGCCTTTGATCAGCCAAGGTACGTTCTGAGCCTAGACTACAGGAGGCTTCACAGGGAAGAGATACTGAAGCTGAAAACAAACCTTAAAGAGGTCTTCGGCATTGACGTTGAAGCGGTAATTAAAGAACGGGGAATCGGATCAGACCCGGTTAGAATAAAGGAAGACCTAACGGACGAGGATCTTGAGAAGTTTTACACCAACAGCTTCAGACTCCCCGGTGTCTTTGTTGAGGCGGTTCCAAAAAGGGTTTATCCCCACGATGAGAGGCTATGCCACGTCCTTGGATACGTAGGATACCCCACGTCCTCTGAACTCAAAAAGCACAGAGGAAGGATTTCAACCAACAGCTTTGTTGGAAAGCTTGGGATTGAGAGGTCACTGGACAAGGAGCTATTGGGAAAGCTTGGTAAGGAAGAGGTTATGGTAAACGCCCTGGGAAGGGTCCTCAAAACAATAAAGAGGGAAGAGCCCGTAAAGGGAAACAACGTGGTGTTAACAATTGACCTGCGGATGCAGGAAATAGTTGAAGACGTTTTCATTGAATCGGGGCAGGTAGCAGGAGCTGTGGTTTTGATTAACGCAAAAACGGGTGAGATCCTTGCCCTTGCGAGCTTTCCGAGGTTCAACCCCAATATGGTTTACAGAAGATGGAAGAGGATCAGCAAAAACAAACTCAAGCCCATGTTCAACAGGGCAACGAGGGGAAGGTATCCCCCCGCATCGGTACTGAAGGTGCCCGTTTCCTTCGGGATAATGGAAACAAGGACAGCATCACCCTGGGAAAAGGTACTGTGCACCGGCAGTTTTTACCTTGGAAACAGGAGGTTTTACTGCTGGAACGTTTACGGGCACGGACCCGTTAACGTCATTGAGGCTCTGAGAGACTCCTGTGACATCTATTACTACACCTTTGGTTACGAGATGGGACCTTCAACGATCATCAGGTATGCCAGGAAGTTCGGCTACGGTGAGGACATCCCCTTAGAAATCCCCGTAAAGAGGGGATTCCTTCCCTCTCCTGAGTGGAAAAGGAGGCGCTTTGGCCACCCGTGGTATGACGGTGACACCGTTAACCTCAGCATAGGTCAGGGATTCATGCTCTCAACGCTCACGGAGCAGTCGCTTATGATGATGGGGATAGTTAACAACGGTGTCATATACAGGCCTACCCTTGTCAGGGAAATCAGAGATCCAATGGGTGAGGTAGTCTGGAGAAACAGAAGAAAGGTCTGGAAGGTTGTAAAAGGAAGGCAGGAATACTTCGCTCTGATCAGGAGGGGGCTGAGGGAGGCGGTAAAGAGAGGAACGGGTGCCAGAGCCTTTTCAAGGATAGTTGACCTTGCGGGAAAGACAGGAACAGCCCAGGTCGCCCACATCAAGCGGGGAATCAAAAGGAAAAAGGTACCGTGGAAGCTAAGGGACCACGCCTGGTTCATAGGCTTTGCACCCTACAGGGACCCGCTTTTTATAATCGGCGTTCTCGTTGAGCACGGCGAGTCAGGAGGAAGGGTCGCTGCGCCGATAGCAAGGAAGATAATGGAGAGGATATATATAGAAGGGCTCAACAGAGAACTTTAAAGTTCGTCGGAAAAGATCACCTCTGGAATATCCACCTTTATAATTTCTCTTTCTCTTCCGAGTCTAAGCAGGAGCCTGACCGCTTCCCTTCCGTCCTTTCCGAAATCAATGGTTCTCTCATTCACGTACATTCCCACAAACCTGTCGGTTCTCTCTCGGTCCTCCTGAAGATCTCTGGCGTAATCTATAGCGTAGGCAAGGGCTTTCTCCCTTTCCCCCAGAGAATACTCTATACTCTTTCTCATGAGCCTCTCTAACTCCCTTATAACCTCCACTCCGAGGTCTCTTCTGACTATGTTGCAACCTAAAGGAAGGGGCAGGTCGTATTTGTCCTTCCACCACTCTCCCAGATCCACGATCTTCATGAGCCCGTGATCCGAGTATGTGAGCTGTCCCTCGTGAATCACGAGACCTGCGTCAACGTTACCTTTGAGGACTTCGTCTATTATCCGGTCAAAGGGGACTACTATGGGTTCAAAGTCGGGTTCGTAGAGCTTGAGGGTCAAGAAGGCGGTGGTCAAGGTGCCGGGAACCGCTATCCTCTTACCCTTCAGGCTCTGGGGTCTTTCCTTGGCGACCACCACGGGTCCGTAGCCTTCTCCCACACTTCCACCGCTGGGCAGGACGAGATACTTATCCGCAACGTAAGGGTAGGCATGAAAGGAGATGGCGGAAACCTCATAGGTTCCCTTAAGCGCCTCTCTATTGAGGGTTTCAATGTCTGCAAGGACGTGTTCAATCTCAAGTCCCTCTGTGTCAAGAACTCCTTTAACAAGGGGATAAAACATAAAGGCATCGTCTGAGTCCGGACTGTGAGCTATGCGGATCTTCATCGGGAAATCCTATTTTAGCAGGAGGAAGAGGATAAAGGAGGTCATCAATCCTGCGATGAGGTCATCCATCATCACTCCATAGGCTCCGGGTAGTCTTTCAAAGAGGTTGA
>JALTVH010000129.1 GCA_027049085.1 Aquificaceae bacterium
TGCTTTTCCCTCAGTTTTCTCACCTGCTCGGCTGTGACCATATCCGCCATCGGACAGCCGGATTCGGGATTGGGATGGAGAACCTTTTTCTGGGGGCTGAGGATCTTTGCGGTCTCACACATGAAGCGAACGCCGCAAAATACTATAATGTCAGCATTTGTCTTAGCTGCCTTTCGGGAAAGGTCAAGAGAATCTCCTACAAAGTCCGCAACGTCCTGGACTTCGGGCCTCTGATAGTAATGGGCAAGTATCACGGCATTCTTCTGACGTGCGAGCTCTCTGACCTTTTCCTGTAGTTCCCTGACCTCTTCCTTTGAGAGAACTCTATCTTCAACAATACTTACTTCCATGTCTTCCTCCTGATTGCGAGTAGTCTAATAATTTATTTCCCGAGGGTTTCAAAAACAAATTCCCGATCATTGACTACAACCTTCACATACCTCGGAAGGCCATCATAGGCTGTCTCATCAACATCCCCATCACTTGCAAAGACCTCAAAGTTTCTGACAGGTCCTATAACGTAATCAATTCCCTCATAAAACTCGTTGATTTCCTTGTATGGATAGGGAAACTCATAGTAGTGGAGCATGCCGTCCTCAACGTAGTAAGCACACTTGACAACTCCCGGGAAGTGACTTCCTCCTGTGGTATTCATATAAATGGCATTGTTCTCAATCCTTATTCTTTTTGCTCCGAGGATCTTCCTCTGAAGGTCCCAGAATAGGGAAACCTCCATCTTAAAATCCCGAGATTCTTCTGTCAGGTGGAAGCTTGAGGTTGTACCCCTTGAAAATATCAGGAAAAGTGACGTTAGCGTCAGGCCAATAATAGTCAGGGTTATCAGAATCTCTACAAGGGTAAACCCTCTATCTCTGTTCATACCTGACAAAGAAGACATCCCCGTATGAGTAAAGGGCTTCCTTGATAGCTGGAAAGTCGGGGACAGGTGTCCTCTTCACAACTATGCCCTCATGGTCACCCAGCTTGATCTTTCTGTCAAGCAAGATCATATCCTCAAAGGTCTGTCGCGAAGCAGAAAAGTTTCTCCTTGACTGACCGAGAAGATCAAGGAGGGCTGTAAAAGCCGTTGCAATAATGATCAGCGCTATAAGTACCTCAATGAGGGTAAAACCCTTCTCAGATCTTCCACACATCAATATCGTCATCGGTCCCCTCTTCACCGTCGGGTCCCCTTGACCTCAGCTCAAAGGGTCTGTTGACACCCGGTGAAATGTATATAAAATCTCTGTCCCAGGCATCCTTGGGAATTTTGTCAAGGTACTGCTTCCACCTTGGGGGCTCAGGTGGGGAGGAGGGCTTTTCTACAAGAGCTTTAAGCCCCTGTTCGGTAGTGGGGTACATTCCGTTGTCAAGCTTGTACATCTCAAGAGCGTCTTTTATAGCCTTAAGCTGTATCTTGGTCTGCTGGATCTTCGCCTCATCGGCTCTTCCTGCAACCCTGGGTACTATTATCGCTGCAAGAAGGCCCAGGATTATAAGAACCACAAGAACCTCAATTAAGGTGAAACCGCTGCTCCTCTGTCTTGAATACTTTTCCTCAAGCCTCTTCTCTACCTTTCTTAGGAACCTGTTATAAACACCTCTGGAAACCAGTACGGTTATCACAAGGAAGGGAATGCCCACTATGAAGGCAAGGATAAGAACCTTCAGAAACCACAGTACCAATTGCCAGAGGGAAACTTCCTGTTCCATCTTCTCCTCCTTTATCCGATAACTATGTTAATTAATTTGTTCCTGACATAAATGAACCTCTTTATTTCCTTTCCATCCGTATACTTTTTTACCTTCTGATCAGACAGAACTATAGATTTAATCTCCTCTTCACCCGCCTCAGCAGGGACATTAACTCTCGACCTCACCTTTCCGTTTATCTGAACAGGAACCTCAATCTCATCTCTCTTTAATGCTTCCTCATCAACCACCGGCACCCCTGCTTCAAGGATAAGTCCACTTTCGCCGATCCTTTCCCAGAGCTCTTCGCAGATGTGAGGAGTAATGGGAGCAAGCATCAGGAGAAGGATCCTCACACCTTCCCTGAGAACTTTCCAGTCAAGATCAGATTCTGGCTCAAAGTCGGATAGGGAGTTCAGCAGTTTCATGGTCTGAGCCACTGCGGTGTTAAGCTGATATCTCTCTTCAATGTCTCTCAGGTAGTCCCTCAGACAGGAATGGATTTTTCCTCTCAGGTCTCTTGCATTTCCCTCTGCGGTTCTCAGCTCTTCATGGGAAGATTCTGATGCCCTGAGCTTTTCTTCCCTCTCCGTTACAAAGTTCCATAGCCTGCTGAGAAACCTGTAGGCACCCTGAATACCCTCGTCGGTCCATTCAAAGTCCTGCTCAGGTGGTCCGGCAAAGAGGATGTAAAGCCTTACCGTGTCTGCTCCCCACCTTTTGACAGCATCCTCCGGATCAACTATGTTACCCTTGGATTTGGACATCTTGGCTGTTTCACCTATCTGAGATTCTAAGATTCTAAGGACCTCCCCATCATTAAGACCCAGCCTTTCCAGGAGAAAGGAGGCGTTATCTCCAACAGAGAGCTTACTTTCCTTGAGGAACTGCCCGATCTTCATCAAGATAAAATTATAGGCGATGAAAAGGGTCATAGTTGTTCCCGCACGTCTGAGCTCCACGAGGCTTCCCCATAAGTTAATTCGAAGAATTGCAGGAAAGCCTCTTATCCGCTGGGTCATTGAGGGCCTCCTCAAAACGGATGAAGAAGTTATCCTTGCAACTGACAGCGACCGCATAGCCAAGGAGGTTTCTGACCTCGGTGTAAAAGTACACATAACACCCTCAGACATACCTTCCGGCACAGACAGGGTAGCAGAGGCGCTGAAGGATACGGATGGGGATCTGATCATCAATTACCAGGGAGATGAACCCTTCGTTTACTCTGAGGACATTGAGAGGATTTTCCAAGCCCTTGAAAAAGATGAGGTTGTTACCCTCGGGGTCAGTGATGAATCCTCTTTAAAAAGAGCCGAAGACGTTAAGGTCGTTCTGGACAGGGAAGGTTACGCCCTCTATTTTTCCAGGGCACCTGTGCCCTTTCCAAGAAATGCTTTAAAGGGCAAATATCCTCTGAAACACGTCGGAATTTATGGATTCAGGCGATCAGCCCTTGAGGAGTTTGTTTCTATGAAGAGGGGGGAACTTGAAAAGATAGAGGGGCTTGAGCAGCTCAGGCTCCTTGAATCGGGAAAAAGGATAAGGGTTCTGATAACAGAAAACTATTACCACGGAGTTGATACAGAGGAGGATCTAAAGCTTGTAGAAAAAATCCTTAAAGAGAATTCCCACAAAGCATCCCAGTGAAAGGAAGGGACCAAAGGGAATTGCAAAGGATACGGTCCTATTTCTTATAATTGAGGGCAGGGCATAGATCAGACCAATGAGGCTTCCAAGAAAGAGGGCGCTCAGAACACCGTAGATGCCCGTAAAGGAACCTATAAAGGCAAGGAGCTTAACATCACCAAAGCCAAGGCCCTCCATCTTCCGCACCTTAACATAGTAAATGTAGATGACAAAAGATATCCCAAAACCCGCAACCGCACCGACCACGCTCTCAAGAAGGGGTGTCTCGGCCCTCAGGGGCGAAGTCAGTATCCCGCCGACGGTGCCGGGGATCGTTATAACGTCAGGAATTATGAAAAAACGAAGATCAATCAGGGATGCGACAAGGAGGGCACTGAAAAAGGAGTATAGCAAGATTCCATCAGGTGTGAGCCCCCACCGATATAGTGAAAATACCGCAAGGGCACCACTTGCCAGCTCAACGAGAGGGTACTGAAGGGAAATCCTGTCACCACAGTACCTGCACCTGCCCCTGAGAATCAAGTATGAGAGTATAGGGATGTTGTCATACCACCTTATGCGGTGTCCGCAGGATGGGCACTTAGAAGAAGGGAAGATTACCGATATGTTTCGTGGCAGGCGGTAGATAAGGACGTTGTAAAAGCTCCCCAGGGAAATGCCAACGAGGAAGGCAATCAGGTATTCCATCCAAACTCAGGCGGTCTGCTCTTCCGTTTCCTTACCCTCGCCCCTTCCCAGTAGCCTGCTCATATCAAGGGCAAAGGCACTTGCAACAAATACAGAAGAGAGCGTTCCAACAACGACACCCACCACAAAGGCAAACATGATATTGGAAAGGGCATAACCACCAAGGATAAATAGAGCCATCGCGGTCGCAAAGGTGGTGAGGGAGGTCATCAAGGTCCTTGAGAGAGTCTGATTGATGGAAAGGTCCATGATCTCCTCAAGCTCAAGGTGTTTGCGAACCCTCAGGTTCTCCCTTATCCTGTCAAAGATAA
>JALTVH010000130.1 GCA_027049085.1 Aquificaceae bacterium
GCTGGACCCGCAGGCTGAGCAAGGGTGTAACCTGGACTGCCCTTGTTTTGCTAATTATAGCCACCTTTTATCCATACGTTCTTCTAAAAATCTATGGAGGTTGAGAGATGAAGAAGTTTATTGCTGGGATCCTTCTGGCATCAGGTCTTGGCTTTGCTGAGAAGGTCTTTGTCATTGACGTTGAGGGAATGACCTGCAAGCTCTGCCCCATTGCTGTGAAGAAGGCGGTTTCAAAGGTAAAGGGCGTCAAATGGGTTTCGGCATCCCTTGAGAACCGTGTGGCGGTTGTTGTGACTGAGGATTCTGTTAAGGGTGAGGAGATCCTTGAAGTAATCTCCAAAGCGGGTAACTACAAAGGGAAGATTATAGGCAAGGGCGAGTTTTAGGAGGAAAGAGATGATCAGGCTGAAGATTACAGGTATGACCTGTGACCACTGCGCAGTCACTGTAAAGTCTTCCCTTGAGGGGGTAGAGGGCGTTGAGGAAGCAAAGGTTTACTTTCCTCAGGGTCTTGCTGAGGTGAAAGCTTCGGGGCAAATTGATCCCTCTGCCCTGATTGACGCGGTTAAGAATGCGGGCTACGGTGCCGAGCTTGTTGCGGATGCGCCTGATGTTTACATCCCTAAGGAAGGAATGTACGACCTCTTTGTTCTCGGGGGTGGTTCTGCTGGATTTGCGGGTGCAATAAAGGCATCGGACCTTGGTGCAAAGGTTCTTGTTGTGGAGAAGGGTGTAATAGGAGGGACCTGCCTAAACAGGGGATGTATCCCATCCAAGTTTCTTATAGAGACCGCCAGGGACCACCCCTGTAGAGGCGGGGACGTGGATATTGAAGAAATAATCAAGCGGGAACAGGAGATGATTGGTGAGCTCCGAAAAGAGAAATACTGGGACGTCCTTGATGCCTATCCTTCCATTGAATACAGGGAGGGGACCGGAAAGCTTGTTTCAAGGAACAAGGCACAGGTGAACGGCGACGAAATTACTTTCCACAGGGCTCTGATTACTACTGGATCAAGGCCCTCACTCCCACCTGTTAAAAACATTGAGAATGTGAGCCACTACACAAGCGACACCATATTCACAATAGACCACCTCCCCAAGCACCTGGTCATCCTCGGCGGTGGTGCCATAGGCCTTGAACTTGGTCAGGCCTTTCGCAGGTTTGGAAGCAGGGTAACGATCCTTGAGGCTCTTGATGACATCGTTATTAATGAAGAACCTGAGATCAGGGAAAGGCTCAGGAAGATCCTTGATGATGAGGGGATAGATGTAGTGACTGGTGCTCTTGTACAGGAGGTCCGCCAGGTGGATGACGGCATTGAAGTTTTTGCAAACAGAGAAGGTGAGGTCTTTTCAATCAGAGGGTCGGACCTTCTCGTTGCAACGGGCAGGGTTCCCAACACCCAGGACATAGGACTTCAGGAGGTCGGGGTGGTAACAGATAAAAAGGGCTATATTGAGGTTAACGAGTTCCTGCAGACATCAGTGGATGAGATTTACTCTGCAGGCGATTGCGTTGGAAAGATGATGCTTGTCACCGTATCTGCGATGGAGGGATCGATCGCAGCGGAGAATGCACTCCTCGGGAATAAAAAGAAGATGGATTACCTTTCTGTGCCCCATGCAGTCTTTACCGACCCTGAGCTCGCCTCTGTGGGATACACGGAAGCAAAGGCAAGGGAAAAGGGACTCAGGGTTGAGACGAGGGTCCTTGAGTTCTCAAAGGTCCCCAGGGCAATACTCTCGGGAAGGACAGAGGGAATAGTAAAGATAGTTGCAGAAGAGGGATCGGGAAAGATCCTCGGCGTACATATCCTTGCTGACCGCGGGGCTGAGATCATCCACAAGGCAGTTCCGCTCTTAAAATACGGACTGACCATTAATGATGTTATTGAAATGATAGATGTTTATCCAACTCTCTCTGAAGCAGTTAAGCTCTGTGCCCAGTCCTTCAAAAAAGACGTTAGCAAGCTATCCTGCTGTGCCCAGTAATGTCCTTTGTAATAAGATACATATTTTATGAGGATTTCGAAAACCGAAAGGTTTTCCCAGAGGGCTCTGAACTTTTACAACCGGTTTGTGGATCTGCTCGTAATATTTACACTTCCCATTGTTCTATTAACTCTTCTGATCTCAATAATCATAATCCTTTACGATCTGAGGCTTTTCAGTGCATACATAGTTGAGGGTCAGCTCCGTCTTGAACATGAGGAAGCCTTTAAGCTCCTGATCAAAAACATACTTAACTTTTTTGTGCTGATTGAGCTTTTCAGGGTTTTCCTTGATGTAATTGAGTACCGCAGGATCCGTATGAGGCAGATGCTTGAGGCGGGGGTTGTTTTTGTTGTGAGAGAGATAGTGGTAGCAATGTTTGAACACAGGTCTGAGTATACTGACATGATAGGATATGCTGTTCTCCTGTTATCCCTTGGTATTACCTTCCTGCTTATGGAAAAGAGAAGGGAGACGCGCCCTGTAATACGGGAAGTTATAAAGCAAAGAAAACCAATATCTAAGGAGCTAAGAGAGTATTACAAAAAATTACAGATAGAAGGTCTTGACAAGGAACATTGATTACTGAAGGGGCAACTACTATTTTCAAAAACCGATGAAGGAAAAATGGAAGGTCATTGCCTCGTTACTTGAGGATGAGTTTGACTTAGAGGTTCAGCCCTCTTATGAGGGGTGGGGGTCAGGTTGGGATCCAAAGTATCTCCCAGCTCTTGAAATGTGGGCGAAGGGTGAGATAGAGGATATTCCTCCTGGCGTCAGGAGACCTCGGGGAGTTGCCTTCAATGTTGTGGAGTTTATGAGAAGGTCGGAAGATTACATCCTAAGTGCCATAAGGCATGAGATTTCATTTCTTCTTAACACCTATTTTCCCCACTGGCGTATTGGACAGAGGGAGGTATTCAGAGCTGGCTATGTTCCTGCATCCTTTGTGGTTTTAATGGCCGTCCTTGAGTCTTTGAGAGCGGACACCTTCCTTATTGAAGAAAACGCGGTCTCACTAACTGCTCTCAAATTGAGACTAAAGGAGGTGTTGATGGAGGCAACACCTTCCTACCCTCACCACAGGGCAGTACTTACACTGTGTTACACATGGCTCGGCGAAGAATCTCCCTTTGGCCAGGATGAGGAACGCTTCGGGGAAGTCGTGAATAAAGCCTTTCATGAATATCTGAGGACAAAAGACCCGCAGGCTCTCTACGACATTCTGATGGAAGACCTGTGGACCCATTTCAGACCTTTTGTGGACAGGGCAAAGGAACTTAACTACATTGATCTCCTTTTACAGGAGGCAAGAGGCAAGAAGAGGGAGGATGCCCACAGGGGCAGGATCATGACAGACCTTCTTAGAAAGTTACCTGAGTCAATTCAGGAAATAATAATTCAAAGTAAAGAAGGTGATTCTGAATCTCTTGACCCCAGCTCAAGGAGTGAGATCCTTAAAGCACTGAGCTCTCTCCCCGACTGGATGAAAGATTACCTCAGGCAGATGAGTTATCTTGACCTCCTTGAAAAAGACCTCCTTTTCCTGCAGAGCTTTTTGCCAAAAACCCTTGAGATTGATGTTGAGCACAGGGGGTTTATTAGCTTCCTCTTTAAGGGGTGGGAGGAGTCGGCGGGCAGGTCAAGTGCCCTCTCAATAAAGGAGACGCGGGAAGAAGAGGAGCTCTCTGAGAGAGACAGAAAGTTCAAAAAGGATCACGGACTTACCGAAAGAGAGTTCCAGCGGTACGTGATGATGATGAGGAGCATACTCCCTTATGTTGACCACTTCAAAAGGAAGTTTGACAGGCTCTTGCCTCAGGAAGAAGAGTGCTGGGGAGGGTGTTACCAGAGCGGCAAGAGGTTAAATCCGAGAAAGATTCCCACAGAAGTTCCTATCAACAGGGGAAGGATATTCTCCCGCCGTGAGGTGCCCGATAGAAAAGAGCTTGCCTTTGAGCTTCTAATAGACATTTCAAGCTCTATGAAGAAGCAGGAGAAGATAACCAACGCCATTAAATCTTTACTGCTTGTATCAGAAGTCCTGAACAGGCTCGGGATGCCCTTCTCAATCAAGGTTTTCAGTGAGAACGTTTATGAGCTCAAAGGCTTTGGTGAGGATTACAGGTCTATAAAGTCCAGAATTATGGAACTTCCTTCCTCTGCCGGAGGTGGAACAGACCTGGGCAAGGCAGTAAGCATCGGGGCTGAAAGCCTTGAACTCTTTACCAAAGCGACTCACCACAGGGGTATTATGATCCTCTTTACCGACGGTGAACCCACTAAAGGATTAAAGGGTGAGGATCTGAAGACCTTTATATCAC
>JALTVH010000131.1 GCA_027049085.1 Aquificaceae bacterium
TCAGGAGTACCGGGGAGGGCAGTCGTACTTACCTATCAAGATCAACCCCGCAGGGGTCATTCCCATTATCTTTGCCCAGTCCCTTCTGATCATTCCTTCAAGCGTTCTGGGATTCATAGATAACCCCATAACTCAGGCTCTGCATGATGCTTTCAATCCAACATCTATCTTTTATAACTTCCTCTACGTTGTGCTGATCGTATTTTTCACTTACTTCTACACCGCAGTCCTGATCAACCCCGTTGAGGTTGCTGACAACCTGAGGAAAGGAGGTGCCTTTGTCCCCGGGGTCAGACCGGGACAGGAAACCCAGAGGTTTCTTGAACAGGTGATAAACAGACTCGTCTTTGTAGGTGCCCTTTTTCTGTCGGTAGTTGCGATCATCCCGCTTTTTATAAGCCTTTCCCTTAATGTTCCCTTCTACTTTGGAGGAACTACAGCTCTTATCGTTGTGGGCGTTGCCCTGGATACACTTAAGCAGGTTGAGGCGAACCTGTTAACGAAAAAATACAAAGGCTATATCAGGAAGAGGAGGCGGTGAATTGAACCTTGTTTTCCTCGGACCACCAGGAGCTGGAAAGGGAACTCAGGCTAAGAAGCTTAGCGGAGACCTTGGCTTTGTTCACATCTCAACTGGAGACATTCTCAGAGATGCCGTGTCAAAAGGAACAGCCCTCGGAAGAAAGGCTAAGGAGTACATTGACAGAGGTGAGCTGGTCCCCGATGATCTTATGATTGCCCTAATTGAGGAGGTACTTCCCCCCGGCGGTGGGGTGATCTTTGATGGATTTCCGAGAACGATACCCCAGGCTAAGGCTCTTGATGATCTCCTTGAGGGGAAGAGGATGGCGGTTGACGGTGTAATTCTCTTTGATCTTGAGGATGAAGAGATAGTAAAAAGGCTGGCTGGAAGACGTACCTGCCCTTCCTGCGGTGCTGTTTACAATCTTGTTTACAATCCCCCAGGGAAAGACGAGATCTGTGACAGATGCGGAACAAAGCTCATTCAGAGAGAGGATGACCATGAAGAAGTGGTAAGGAAGAGACTTCAGGTTTACAGGGACCAGACCGCACCCCTTATTGATTACTACGCTCAGAAAAATAAATTGATAAGGCTGGATGCAGGAAGACCGATTGATGAGGTCTACGCTGACCTCTTGAGGATAGTGAATGAAAAGAGGCATTGAGCTTTATTCCTTTAAGGAAATTGAGAAGATCAGGAAAGCCTGTCAGATCGTAGCAGAGGTACTCCATGCGGTTGCGGAAAACATCAAGCCCGGTGTAACTGCCTGGGACATAGAGATGATTGCCCGGGAAGAGACCAAAAAAAGAGGAGGAAAGCCGGCCTTTCTCAATTACAAACCTCCCTTTGCCCAGGTTTCATACCCAGCTGCGACATGTGTGTCTATAAACGATGAGGTTGTCCACGGTCTTCCAAAGAAGGACAGAATTATAAGAGAAGGGGATTTGGTAAGTGTTGATTTTGGTGTTATAATAGATGGTTACGCTGGTGATTCTGCCATCACAGTTGCGGTTGGAGAAATAGGAGAGGACGAGAAGAGGTTGATGAAAGCAACAAAGATGGCTCTTGACAGGGCTGTTGAGCAGGCTGTTGCAGGAAACTGGCTGAGCAGACTGGTTGATACCATTCACGCAACCGCGGAAGAGTTTGGGGTTTACCCGATCCTCAGATACGGAGGGCACGGTATCGGAAAGAGAGTTCACGAGGAGCCCTTTGTCCCCAACAACAGGAAGGACCTCAGCGGTAAGGACGTCAAGTTCAGGCAGGGAATGGTCATTGCCATAGAGCCAATGTTTTCCCTTGGGACCGAGGAAACGATTCACGACAGCGATGGCTGGACAGTGAAGACAAGAGATGGCAGTCCCGCGGCCCACTTTGAGCACACTGTGGCTATAACCAAGAAGGGTCCTATGGTTCTCACGGAGATATGAGATGGGGAAAAAGAAGAAACAGGAGCATGAGAAGGAGAAAGGTATAGTTATGGAAGGAGAGGTGGTGGAGGCGCTTCCAAACGGAATGTTCAGGGTTCAGCTTGAAGGCGGACACGAGGTGCTTGCTCATATATCGGGCAAGATGAGGATCAACTTTATCAGGATCCTCCCCGGCGACAAGGTCAGGGTGGAGCTTTCGCCTTACGACCTGACGAGGGGAAGGATAGTATACAGACTCTGAGGAGGTTAGGCTTTGAGGGTTCAGGCATCGGTCAAGAAAAGATGTGCCAAGTGCAAGATCATCAGGAGAAAGGGAAGAGTGTATGTCATATGCGAGAATCCAAAGCACAGGCAGAAGCAGGGCTGATGGAGGTACGAGATGGCAAGGATAGCTGGTGTTGACCTGCCGGAAAACAAGAGGCTTGAGATAGCGCTGACATATATTTACGGGATCGGCAGATCCCGTGTAATGGAGATATGCGAAGGAACAGGGATAGACTGCAGGAAAAAGGTAGGAGAGCTTACTCCAGAGGAGATCAACACCCTCAGAAAGTTCATTGACGAAAATTACAGGGTTGAAGGAGACCTCAGGCGAGAGGTACAGCTTGGGATAAAAAAACTTATGGACCTTGGATGCTACAGAGGTCAGAGGCACTCAAGGGGACTTCCCGTGAGAGGCCAGCAGACAAGAACAAACGCAAGGACAAGGAAGGGAAGGAGGAGGACGGTGGGGGGAACAAAGAAGGCAAAGGCGAAGTGAGGAGGACCTGAAGTATGGCAAGGAAGAAGAAGCAGAAGAGAACTGTTAACAGAGGAATAATTCATATTCACACAACCTTTAACAACACGATAATCAATATCACCGATCCCCAGGGCAACACTATAGTCTGGGAGAGCGGTGGAACAGTAGGCTTCAAGGGAACGAGAAAGAGCACGCCCTTTGCCGCCCAGACCGCTGCACAGAAGGCGCTCAGAAGAGCTATAAACGAGTTTGGACTTCAGGAGGCTGAGGTCAGGGTTAAGGGTCCCGGAGCGGGAAGGGAATCAGCCTTGAGAGCTGTCTTTCAGGCTGGCATAAAGGTCACGGCTATCAGGGATGTTACTCCTGTTCCCCACAACGGATGCAGGCCACCTTCAAGGAGGAGAGTCTGATGGGAAGATACATAGGACCGTGGGTTAAGCTCGACAGGAGATTCGGTGCGGTCGTATCTGGTAAAAGGTCAGCCCCGAGGATTCTCCAGAGGAGAAACTACCCACCGGGACAGCACGGAAGGATAAGGGGAAGGAGAAGAAAGCTAAGCGAGTACGGTTTGAGGCTCCTTGAGAAGCAGAAGCTTAAGTACCTCTACGGTGGACTGCGTGAAAAACAGTTCAAGAGGTACTTTGACAGGGCTGCTAAGTCCAAGGAGAACACCGGCGAAGCCCTCCTCCAGCTCCTTGAGAGACGCCTTGACAACGTTGTTTTCAGGCTCGGCTTTGCAGTTACAAGGAGGCAGGCGCGTCAGCTTGTGGTTCACGGGCACATACTTGTGAACGGGAGAAAGGTTGACGTACCTGCATACGAGGTTGAGGAAGGTGACATCATTGAGATAAAGCCCGCTTCAAGAGAGGTTCCTGTGATCAAAGAAAACCTTGAAAACATAGACCCTCGGAGCGTCCCCGAGTGGCTTGAGCTTGATAAGGCAAATTTCCGCGGTAAGGTGCTGAAGGTTCCTGAGGCTGTTCAGGATTACCTTGAGGTTCCCGTTAACCTTCAGTACATTATTGAGTTCTATTCCAAGGTTTGATCCGGAGGTTGTTGAATGCTGAACGAGTTTGTTTATCCAGACAAGATCTACTGGGAAGAGAAGGACAAAAAAAGAGGGGTCTTTGTAGTTGAGCCCCTTGAGAGGGGATTTGGAACTACCCTTGGGAATGCTTTAAGGCGTGTTCTTCTCTCATCTATCTCTGGAACCGCTGTTACCGCCGTGAAGATCTACGGTGTTTACCACGAGTTTTCTTCCCTTGAGGGCGTTGCTGAGGACGTGGTTGAGATAATTGCCAACATCAAGGGTGTTCGCTTCAACCTTAAGGACTCTGAAGTTGAGGTCCTGTACCTGAAGAAGAAAGGTGAAGGAGAAGTCAAGGCGTCAGACATAGCTCTGCCCCCAAGCGTTACCATAGCAAATCCCGAACAGGTCATAGCAACAATAACCGACCCCAAGGTTGAGTTCAACGCGGAAATCAAGATAGAGAGAGGAAAGGGCTACGTTCTTGCGGAAGAGATGGAAGCGATAGGTGAGACGGGTTGGATCCTCCTTGATGCAGACTTCTCTCCAGTACGTTTTGTAAGCTACAGAATAGAACCTACCA